>JAHEDO010000006.1 GCA_024641185.1 Burkholderiaceae bacterium
CCACGGACTCGTTCACCGAGTAGCCCAGCACCGCGAGCACCGCGGCGAGCACCGACAGCGAGAACTCCCACTGGAAGACAGCGAAGAAGCCCAGGATGATGATCACGTCGTGCAGGTTCGCGACGATCGCGGCGACCGCGAACTTCCACTCGAAGCGCATCGCCAGGTAGAGCATGATCCCGATCACGACGAACAGCAGCGCGAGCGCGCCGTCGGTCGCGAGCTCCGCGCCCACCTGCGGGCCGACGAACTCGACGCGGCGCAGCTGCACGTCCGGGCTGTCGGCCTTGAGCGCCGTCATCACCTGATCGCTCTGCCTGGCCGAGCTTTCGCCCTTGCGCAGCGCGAGCCGGATCATCACGTCGCGCGCGGTCCCGAAGGTCTGCACCTGCGAGTCGGCGAAGCCCAGCTCCTCGACCGTGTTGCGCACCTTCTGCACGTCGGCGGCCTGCTGATAGCCGACCTCCATCACGGTGCCGCCGGTGAATTCGATCGAGAAGTGCAGGCCGCGCGTGGCGAGGAAGATCACCGCGAGCAGGAAGGTCAGCGCCGACACGATGTTGAAGGCCAGCGCGTGCCGCATGAACGGGATGTCGCGCCTGATCCTGAAGAATTCCATGGTGTGCCTGGTTCCTTGATCGCTTCGTCAGACGCGCGCCGGGGCGGGTCGATTTACCGTGGCGGGCCGATTCATTGGTTGTCTCGTTCGAACCTGTGGCTCAGGTCGACGGTTTCCAGACCTGCCCGATCGCGAGCTTGCTCACGCGCTTCTTGCTGCCGTACCAGAGGTTGACGAAGCCGCGAGACACCACGACCGACGAGAAGATCGAGGTCAGGATGCCGAGGCAGTGCACCACCGCGAAGCCGCGGATCGCGCCCGAGCCGAATACCAGCAGCGCGACCCCCGCGATCAGCGTGGTCACGTTGGAGTCGAGAATCGTCGCCCAGGCGCGCTCGTAGCCTTCGGAGATCGCCACCTGCGGTGAAATGCCGCGGCGAAGCTCCTCGCGGATGCGCTCGTTGATCAGCACGTTGGCGTCGATCGCCATGCCCAGGGTCAGCGCGATCGCGGCGATGCCGGGCAACGTCAGCGTGGCCTGCAGCAGGGACAGCAGCGCGATCAGCAGCAGCACGTTGACCGCGAGCGCAAGCGCCGAGAACAGCCCGAACAGCTGGTAGTAGACGATCATGAACACCGCGATCGTGGCGAAGCCGTACAGCGTGCTGTTGAAGCCCTTGCTGATGTTCTCCGCACCGAGGCTGGGGCCGATCGTGCGCTCCTCGATGATCTCCATCGGGGCGGCGAGCGCGCCGGCGCGCAGCAGCAGCGCGAGGTCGTTGGCCCCCTGCGGGCTGTCCATGCCGGTGATCTGGAAGCGCGAGCCGAGCTCGGACTGGATCGTGGCCACCGTGAGAACCTCGCCACGGCCGCGCTCGAACAGCACGACCGCCATCGGCTTCTTGATGTTCTCGCGCGAGACCTGGCGCAGCACGCGTCCCGCGGCGTCGTTGAGCTGAATGCCCACCGCCGCGCGCTGGTTCTCGTCGAAGGTGGCTTGTGCGCCGGTCAGCTGCTGGCCGGAGAAGATCACCTGTTTGCGCAGGACCACGGGCGCGCCGCGCCCGACCTTGAACAGCTCCGAACCGAAGGGCACGGGGCCGGTGCCGAGCACCGCGTTCTGCGCCTCGACGCTGCCGTCGACGAGGCGTGCTTCCAGCGTGGCGGTGCGACCGAGGATGTCCTTGGCCTTGGCGGTGTCCTGCACGCCGGGCAACTGCACGACGATGCGGTCCGCGCCCTGCTGCTGGATCACCGGCTCGGCGACGCCGAGCTCGTTGACCCGGTTGTGCAGCGTCGTGATGTTCTGCTTGAGCGCGGTGTCGAGCACTTCGCGCTCGGTCTGCGGACGCAGCCCGAGCAGCAGCTTCAGCTCGGCGCCGGAGCCGGTGTCCACGACGGTCATTCCCGGCAGCTCGGTGGACAGCAGGTCCTTCGCGCGCGCCCGCGTCTCGTCGTCGCGGAAACTCACCTCGATGCTGTCGCCGGTGCGCGAGATTCCCGTGTGGCGCACGTTCTTTTCGCGCAGCAGCGTGCGCACGTCGCTCGCGCTGCTGTCCAGCCGCTTGCTGAGCGCCTGCTTCATGTCCACCTGGAGCAGGAAGTGCACGCCGCCCCGGAGGTCGAGGCCGAGGTACATCGGCAGCGCCCGCAGCTTGCCGAGCCACTGGGGCGAGGCCGACAGCAGATTCAGCGCGACGACGTAGACGGGATCGGTCGCGTCGGGGTTCAGGGCGCGGCTCAGCGCGTCCTTGGCCTTGAGCTGGGTGTCGGTGTCGGGCAGACGGACCTTGACCGAGTTGCCGTCGAACAGGATCCCGTTCGTCGGGATCTTGTCGGCCGACAGAATGCTCTCGACGCGGCCGAGCATCGACGCGTCGACCTTGATCGTCGCCTTGCCGCTGGAAACCTGGACCGCAGGCGATTCGCCGAAGAAGTTGGGAAGCGTGTAGAGAAGGCCGAGCACGAGCGTGACGGCGATCATCACGTACTTCCAGAGCGGGTAGCGGTTCATCGTGATGCGATCGGTGGCTTTGGAACAGGGGGAGGGCGGCGCGCCGGGCGCCGGGCGCCGGGCGCGGAGCGTGCTCCGGCGGCGGTCAGATCGCCTTGATCGTTCCGTTGGGCAGCAGTGTCTGCACCGCCGACTTCTGGACCGGCATCTCGACGCCGGACACGTCGAGCGTCACATAGCTCTCGCCGACCTTGGTGATCTTGCCGACCAGTCCGCCGCCGGTCACCACCTCGTCGCCCTTCTTGAGCGCTTCGAGCATGGTCTTGTGTTCCTTCGCGCGCTTCATCTGCGGGCGGATCATGAGGAAATACAGCACGACGAACATCAGGATGATCGGCAAAAAGCCGAGGATCTGCTGCTCGGTAGAGCCGCCGGTGCCTTGCGCGTAAGCCGTTGAAATCAGCACAGTTTTTCTCCTGGTGAATCGGCGATTATAGCCGGCCGAGGCGGGGCGGGCCCGGCGGCGGCGAACCCGTCAGTCGACGCCCCGGGCGCGGTCCTCGTGAAATCGCGCGCGCCAGCGCTCGAACGCGCCGGGCGCGCGCGCTCCGGCTTCGATCGCCTCGCGCATCTCGCGCATCAGAGCGATGTAGTAGTACAGGTTGTGAATCGTCGCCAGTCGCGCGCCCAGGATGTCGTTGATCCGCTGCAGATGGTGGACATAGGCGCGCGAGAAGCCGCGACAGGCGTAGCAGCCGCAGCCCGGCTCGATCGGACGCTCGTCCGTGCGGTTGCGCGCGTTGCGCAACTTCAGGTCGCCGTAGCGCGTGAACAGCCACCCGTTGCGCGCGTTGCGCGTCGGCAGCACGCAGTCGAACATGTCGATGCCCACCGCCACGCCGGCGACCAGGTCCTCGGGCGTGCCCACCCCCATCAGGTAGCGCGGGCGATCCGCGGGAAGCCGCGGGGCGGTGTGCGCGAGCACCCGCATCATGTCCTCCTTCGGCTCGCCCACCGACAGCCCGCCGATCGCGTATCCGTCGAAACCGATCGCGGTGAGGCCGGCGAGCGATTCGTCGCGCAGCGACTCGAACATGCCTCCCTGAACGATGCCGAACAGCGCGTTCGGACCGGCGAGCCGGTCGAACTCGTCGCGCGAGCGCCTCGCCCAGCGCAACGAGAGGCGCATCGAGTCGGCCGCCTGGCCTTCGGTGGCCGCCATGCCGTCGATCTGGTACGGGGTGCACTCGTCGAAGATCATCGCGATGTCGGAGTCGAGCGTGCGCTGGATTCGCATCGACTCCTCGGGCGTGAGCATCAGACGGTCCCCGTTGACCGGGGAGGCGAACTGCACGCCCTGTTCGGTGATCTTGCGCATCGCGCCCAGGCTGAACACCTGGAATCCGCCCGAGTCGGTGAGGATCGGCCTGCTCCAGCCGTTGAATCGGTGCAGGCCGCCGAAACCGCCGATGACTTCGAGGCCGGGGCGCAGCCAGAGGTGGAAGGTGTTGCCCAGGATGATCTGCGCGCCGATCTCCTCGAGCTCGCGCGGCGACATCGCCTTGACCGCGCCGTAGGTGCCCACCGGCATGAAGACCGGCGTCTCGACGACGCCGTGAGTCAGCGTGAGGCGGGCGCGCCGCGCGGCGCCGTCGGTGGACAGGAGCTGGAAATCGCGCATCCGGTCATTCTGCCAGTGCGTTCTCGCAGCGTTCGAGCAGCATCGCGTCGCCGTAGCTGAAGAAGCGATAGCGCCGCGCGATCGCATGCGCATAGGCCTGGCGGATCCGTTGCACGCCGGCGAACGCGGACACCAGCATCATCAGCGTGGACCTGGGCAGGTGGAAATTGGTGATCAGCGCGTCGACGGCGCGGAAGCGGTAGCCCGGCGTGACGAACAGGTTGGTGTCGCCCGTCGCGGCCGGCACCGTCCCGTCGTCGCGCGCGGCGGTCTCGAGCGTGCGCAGCGAGGTGGTGCCCACGGCGATCACGCGCCCGCCCTCGCGGCGCGCCCGCGCGACCGCCATGGCGGTCGCCTCGGGAATTTCGTACCGTTCCTCGTGCATCCTGTGCCGGTCGAGGTCTTCGAAGCGCACCGGCTGGAAGGTTCCCACGCCGACGTGCAGCGTGACGAACGCGATCCGCGCGCCCGCTGCGCGCACCGCTTCGATCAGCGGCGCATCGAAGTGCAGTCCGGCGGTCGGCGCCGCGACCGCCCCGGGTGCGCGTGCGTACACCGTCTGGTAGCGCGCTTCGTCGAGCGCGTCGGCCTGGCGTTCGATGTACGGCGGCAGTGGGGTGCGGCCCTCCCGCTCGAGGATGTCGAGCACGGGTCCGTCGAATTCCAGCATGAAGAAGTCGCCCTGACGGCCGCTGACCGTCGCCTCGGCCTCGGCGAACCGCAGTCTTGCGCCGGGCCGCGTGGCTTTGCTCGATCGCAGCAGCGCGAGCGCCTGCCGCTCGCCGGTGACCCGCTCGATCAGCGCCTCGACCTGGCCGCCGGTCGACACCTTATGGCCGAGCAGTCGTGCCTTGATCACCCGGGTGTCGTTCATCACCAGCAGGTCGGCGGGGCGCAACAGCCCCGGCAGGTCGCCAAAGCGCAGATCTGCGAGACCGTCGCGCCGAACCTGCAGAAGCCGCGAGCCCGAACGCTCGGCGCCGGGTGCCTGGGCGATCAGCTCGGTCGGCAGTTCGAAGTCGAAATCGGACAGGCGCATGGAAGCGGTCGACTCAGCAGGGCAAGCCGGCGCGCACGGTCGGCGCGAAATGACGACCGACGGCAGTCATCGCCATTACCGTTGCCGCACCGCACCATTTACGGGCGTGCAACAAACATACATCGGACATTCTAGGTTTGACATTCTAAACTTCTCTGGGATACTGCAATGCAACAAATGGCAGGAAACAAACCTGAAACCGGTCACAACGGCGCCGACTAGGGTAGAGCAACGCCAACCCGGCGACGCTCGACCAGGCCGGCGGCTACCGTCGCGGGCACCTGCCGAAGGGAGCGCACGATGCAAGCTCAACTGCTTCCCCGTCAAGTCCTCGATTGGGTCGCGCTGCTCGAACGTCTGCACGACGACGACCGGCCCGGCCTGCGCGCACACTACCTGGCCCTGGCGGCCGAGGATCGCCGGCTCCGGTTCGGGCTGCAGGTGACCGACGAGTTCATCGAGAAATTCGTCGAGCGCGTCGATTTCGGACGCGACGTGGTGTTCGGTGTGTGCTCCGGCTCCGGCCGATGGCTGGGCATCGGGCACCTCGTGCCGGGCAATGGCGCGGCGGAACTCGGGCTGTCCGTGCTGCCCGAGGCCCGGGGCAAGGGGCTGGGTGCGGCGATTTTCCGGTTCGCGGTCGCCCACGCGGCGCGCAACGGCGTGCGGCGGCTCTTCATGCACTTCCTGACACGCAACAAGGCGATCCTGTCGATCGCCAGGGCGGCCCGCATGGCCATCGAAAGCGAAGCGGGCGAGAGCGATGCGCATCTGGTGGTTCCGCCGTATCCGGAATTCGTGCGGATGCTGATCGCGGCCTCCGACACCGGCCAGCGGTCGGGCGAAAAGGCCGCATCGGCCTGATCCTCGCAGTCCGGCGCGCGCCCCGCGTCCGGAAGGTTCGGCGCGGTGTTTCGCCGCCCGATAGCGGCCTCCGCTGTACTGGTTGGGGTGCGTGGCAGGGCGCGGCTTTCGCCGGCGCACCGGCGTTTGCTCGGTCCGGATGATTCGCCGATAATCCGGGCCGTCGTCCGCTCGCCGGAGTGGTGGAACAGGTAGACGCGCCGGACTCAAAATCCGGTACCAGAAATGGTGTGCGGGTTCGAGTCCCGCCTCCGGCACCAAAGGAAAGGCCGAAACGCCGCAAAGCCCGCGTGAGCGGGCCTTTTGCCTGCCGCCGCAGCGCACGGCCTGCCCGATCACTCAGCCCTTGCCTCACCCGTATGGGTGGGTACACAATGTGCTTCAGACCGACAACGATCTGGCTGAGGCCCTACGCGGGGATGCGCCCAACGGAGACGATCTCGTGACGAGCGAATATGCGTGGAAGACCTGGCTCGACCTCTTCGACGAACTTCGTCGGATCGAAGCGCAAGCCGGAGTGAGTCCAGGAATCGCTACGTTGTACGGCTCTCCCGAACCGAGCCGCGACGAGTACGACCTTCGCCGTCGACGGCTTCGCCGCGCCTACTTCGAGGTCCGCGACACGGAACTGCGCACGCGCATGATCGGGTTCGCGGTCGAGCTGCAGCGGCGCGAACGCGCCGAAGCGAGCCTTAAGCAGCTGAGCGCGCAGCGCGCGGTGGCGCAGGCCAAGGACGGGGGAAACTGGTTCGTGTTCGCGCTCGCGGTCCTGGTCCCGCTGGCCTGCGTGTGGATCGGCTATCTGCTGGCCGGTTTGCCCGGAGAGATCGGTGGGGTCGTGGTGGCGATGCTGGTGGCCGGGACGCTCTTCCGTCGTGAGCGGCGCACGATCGACCGCTCGATCAGGGCGGCCGAGAGCCGCCTGGCAATCGTCGACGATCGGGCGAGGGCACTGGAGGAGCGCCCCCCGGTGTTCGAGGAACGCGAGGCGCAGACCGGCGTCGAAAGCCTCGAGTTCGGCGCGCTCAGCGCGGTTCCGGATCAGAAGCGCAGCGCGGCGTCGGGCGGAGGCACGCGCCTGTGGCTGGCGGCAAGGACCGACTCCGCCCTTTAGCCGACGCTGGCGCGCCTCTTCGCGCCGGTGAGCATCTCGAAGTAAAGCTCGCTCGAGCTCGCTTGCAGCGTGTTGCGCATCTCCACCCAGGCCACGACCTCACCGGCAGGCATCGATTTCGACAGGAAGTAACCCTGAACCTCGTCGCAGCCCATCGCAGCGAGCGTGCGAAGTTCCGTGACCGTCTCCACGCCCTCGGCGACGACCGAGAGGCCCAATTGCTTGGCGAGGTCGATCGTGGTGCGGACGATCGATTGATTGCCCTTGTTCGTGTGCAGGCCGCTGACGAAGGACCTGTCGATCTTCAGCTCGTGCACAGGTAGCCGCTGCAGCTGCTTCAGAGTCGCGTAGCCAGTGCCGAAGTCGTCGACCGACAGCAGCACCCCGAGTCCGGCGATCTTCTCGAGGTTGCGCAGCGCCGTCTCGGTCTCGCTGACCACGCCGCTCTCGGTGATCTCCAGGCAAAGTCGTTGCGGATCGAGCTTGGTCTTCGCGAGAATCTGCCCGATCGAGTCGCAGAACACGGGATTCTCGATGTCCTGCGCGGCCACGTTCAAGGAGACGCGCAGCTTCAGCCCCCGGCGCATCAGCTCGGCGCTGAATCTCGCGCCCTCCACGACCACCCACTGGGTGAGTTCGCGCATGAAGCCCGTTTCCTCCGCGAACGGGATGAACTCGTTGGGCGGGACGCGACCGCGGACCGGGTGGTTCCAGCGGACCAGGCCCTCGAGCCCGACGATCAGACCCGTCTTGGTGTTGAGCTTGGGCTGATACTCGAGCTCGAACTGGCCTGCGCTCAACGCGGCCCGCATCTCGCTGAGCATGGACAGCTGGCTCGGCTGTACCCGCCTCGTGTCGCCGTCGAACATGCAGCGCCCGCTGCGCTGATGCTTGGCGCGGTACATGGCGGAGTCGGCGTTGCGCAGCAACGTTGCGTCGTCCTGGCCGTGCTCCGGGTACAGCGCGATCCCGATGCTCAGGCCGATGTCGATCTGCTGTCCGTTCGTCTGGAGCGGCGTCGACATCGACTTGAGAATCCGGTCGGCGACCTCGACGGCGAGGTGCTCGTCTCCGACCAGCAGGAGCACGAACTCGTCTCCGCCCAGGCGCGCAACGGTGTCGGTGTCGCGCACGGTCTGGCGCAGCCGAACCGCGACCTCCTTGAGCAGGCGATCACCGACGGCGTGGCCGAGGGTGTCGTTGACGGCCTTGAACCGGTCGAGGTCCAGCACGAGCACCGCGAAGGTCGCTTTCGTGCGCTGCGAGATCGCGACTGCGCTGCGAATCCGGTCGGTCAGCAGTGAGCGGTTGCAAAGGCCGGTGAGAGGGTCGACCAGCGCGGTGTCCATCAGCCGTCGTTCGCGTCCCGCGGCGACCTCGACCAGGCGGTTCACCCGGTGCGCGAGCAGGCCGAACTCGTCGCCCAGCTTGACGTTGAGGCGGGGGCGATAGTCGCCATCCTGGACTCGCTGCAGCACGGACGCGACGCCCGCCATGCGCTGCGCGACCTGTTGGCCCGCGTTGTACGCAAACGAGGCGGTCAGCGCGCCGCTGCAACCCGCGATGGTGGCGTACAGGAAGAGCACGGTGGGCGACAGCTCGCCCATCATCCAGAAGATCACGAAGCCGGTCGCCTGCACGCAGAACAGCGGAAGCGTGACCGCGATCATCGTGCGCACCGGAAGTGACACAAGCGAGCGTCGCGGCGCCTCCGTCCGGCCGTCCGCATCGGTGGCGTCGGCGATCGGTGCGCCTTCGGTCGGGGCGCAGGCCGGGCGCGTCGGAGGTCCGGACGACGTTTCCGCGCGCCTCATGACCTTCGGCAGGCGTTGGGGCGGCGCGAGACTCGCTGTCAGGACTTTCATGGTTCCTCAGCTTCGGCCGCTTGATGCCCGGTGATGATTCCCATCGGACCAACGGTGAACCGAAGGCGACGAGCGGAGGCGCCGATCAGCCCGAGCCCGATTCGCGCTCCTGCAGCTGGCGCCACATCACCTTGCCAGAACCCGACTTCGGCAGGGTCTCGACGAATTCGACGATGTGCGGGACCTTGTATGCGGCCATGTGCTCGCGTGCCCAGGCGACAATCTCGCCGGCCTCGACGCCGCGCGCCTTCGCGTCGTCTCTCAGCACGATCACCGCCTTGACCGTCTCCCCCCGGTAGGGGTCGCGCGCCGCGATGACGCAGGCCTCCAGGACCGCCGGGTGCCGGAACAGGGTCGTCTCCACTTCGGCCGGCCAGACCTTGAATCCGCTCGCGTTGATCATTCGCTTCAGGCGGTCGGTCAGAAAGAAGTAACCGTCTGCGTCGACGTGGCCCAGGTCCCCGGTGCGAAAGAAGCGCTTGCCGTCGAGTTCGAAGAACGCTGCGTCGGTATCCGCCGGACGGTTCCAGTAGCCCATGAAGACCTGGGGGCCGTGAATCACGATTTCGCCGGTCTCGCCGACGTCGAGCTCACGCTGCGTGCCCGGTTCGACGATGCGGGAGTCGGTGCCGATGAACGGAATGCCCAGGCATTGGAGCTTGGGCGCATCGGGCGGATTCGTGTGCGAGGGCGCGGCGGTCTCGGTGAGCCCGTAACCTTCGACGTAGCGCAGGCCGAACTGCTGCTCGAGGCGCTGCGCCACCGCCTGCGGCATCGCTGCGCCGCCGCCGCCGATCGAAGCGAGGCTCGACAGGTCGTACTGGTCCAGGCGAGGACTGCCGAGCAGATCGATGATCATCGTCGGGATGTTCGTCCAGTGGCTCACGCGGTGGCGCGAGATCAGCCGGCCCGCGAGCTCGCGGTCCCAGCGCGGCATGATCACGGTGGTGGCGCCGGTGTAGATCGGGCCGTGGATCGCGAACAGCATGCCGGTGATGTGGAACATCGGGACCACGCCGAGGGTCACCTCGGCGGCGCAGTTCGTTCCGCCCCAGAGGCTGATCCCGATCGTATTGTGCATGACGGTCCGGTGCGTGTGCATGCACCCCTTGGGGCGTCCGGTGGTGCCCGAGGTGTAGCATAGCGCGAAGAGGTCGTCGGGCCCTGCACGAGCGGCGAGGGGTTCGAGCCCGCGCGCGAGCGCGTCGGCCCAACGCGTCGCTTGCGCCGGCGGCGCCGGATCGGCGAACAGCCAGTCGTGCCAGGCCGGGGGCGGCTGCTCTTCGGACGCCACCCGATCGGGCATGCAGTCGGCGTAGCGCGTGACGAGCAGTCGGCACAGGCGCTCGCCTTGCGGCAGCAGACCGCAGGCAGCGTCGATCCGGCCGGCCAGTTCCGCGGAGCAGATCGCGACCCGGACCTGCGGGTCGGTCACGTAGTGGGTGATCTCCTCCGGCTGGCTCATCGGGTTCACCGGGACGACAACCGCGTCCGCGCGCATGATCGCGTAGGACGCGATCACGAACTGCGGCGAGTTCTGCATCATCAGGATCACCCGGTCGCCGGCCTTCACGCCGGCGTCGTGCTGCAGCCAGCCCGCCAGGCGCAGCGCGCTGTCGTGCAGCTCGCCGAAGGTGAAGCCGCGGCCGAAGAAGAGCAGCGCGGTCTTGTCCGGATAGCGCTTCGCGGAGATCGCGAGGTTTTCCCACAGCGTCGTCTGCGGCAGCGGAATGCTGCGCGGTACGCGCCTGGGCCAGGCGGGCGGGCGGCGAGGTCCGGTCGGCATGCGGGTCTGCATCTGGGCGGTGTTCTACGCTGTTCGGCGCGCTGCTGTGCGCGGCTGGCGCAATGTTAGACTGAACCGGGCGGCCGCCGAGCAATACTGAAAAAGGGGATTGTCGTGTCCGGGATGATTTCGCTCTGGCATGCGGAGCATGCGCAGTTTGCTCAGTTGCTGAATCTGCTCGACAGGGAGGTCAACGCGTTCCACGAGGGCGCGCAGCCAAACTACGAGCTGATGCACGACGTCGTGTTCTACCTGAAGCACTACGCCGACTGCTTCCATCACCCGCGCGAGGACGTCGCGTTCCAGCGGATCGCGGCAAAGGAGCCTTCGATGCGCCCGAAGCTCGCGCGGCTGCTGCAGGAGCACAGGGTGATCGACGCCCATGGCAGCGAACTGCTCGAGCGACTGTCGCAGGTGATCGCGGACGCGATGGTTCCGCGCGGCGCGCTGGAGAGCGCGGCGGCGACCTACCTCGTCTACTACCGTCATCACCTGATGGCCGAGGAGCGCGACATCCTTCCGCGCGCGCAGGGCCTGATGACCGACGCGGACTGGGAGGCGGTGGTCAACGCGGTTCCTGCGGGCGGCGCCGACCCGCTGTTCGGCCCGGACCCGCAGGAGCGATTCAAGGAACTGCGCAGGCAGATCGCCCGAGAGGCGAACTGAACGCGCGCCGGCTCTCTCGCGGGCGCCGCTAGACTGCGCGGATGCTCGAATCCGCGTTCACGTTGTGGGGGGGCACGGTCACCTGGCTAGAGGTGATCGCGTTCGTGCTCGCGCTGGCCTGTGTCGCGCTCAGCGTGTTCGAGATTCACTGGGGCTGGCCGCTGATGATCGTGAGCAGCCTGCTGTACGGCAGGCTGTTCTTTGAGCATCGCCTCTACGGTGACGCCGGCCTGCAGCTGTTCTTCGCGCTGATCGCCGTCTGGGGATGGTGGCAGTGGGTGTTCGGGCGGCGAGTGACCGACGGCGCGGCTGCGCAGGCGGCCGGCCTGCGCATCGTCGCGCTCGCTGTGCGAAGGCGCGTGCTGGTCGTGCTGGGCTGGGTGATGGGGTGGGGACTGCTCGGCGTTCTGCTCGGTCGCGCGACGGACACCGACGTACCGTACTTCGACGCCTTTCCGACAGTAGGCAGCGTGATCGGCCAAGTGCTGCTCGGGCGCAAGTTCATCGAGAGCTGGTGGGTGTGGATGGTGGTGAACTCGGTGAGCATCGCTCTCTTTGCCTACAAGGAGCTCTGGCTGACCGCGGCGCTGTACCTCGTCTTCCTCGGTCTGTCGGTGGTGGGGCTCGCGCGCTGGCGCCGGATGCAGCGTGTCGCCTAACCCCCGGTTCCGGTACGCTAGGGCCCGATGGCGAACGACGGCGAACCCCGACGGATCTCCCTGATCGGTGCGGAAAGCAGCGGCAAGACGACGCTGGCGCGCGCGCTCGCCGATCGACTGCCGGGTCTCTGGGTGCCGGAGCTGTTGCGCGAGTTCTGCGACTTGCACGGGCGTGCGCCGCGCAGCGACGAGCAGAGCGGCCTGATACGGGCCCAGATCGAGCGCGAGGCGCAGGTTCAGGCGCTCGCGCGCAGACAGGGTTTCGGTTTCATCGTCTGCGACTCGTCGCCGCTGGCGACCGCCCTGTACAGCGCCGAGCTGTACGACGACGCGTCGCTGCTCGACGAGGCGGTCGAGCATCAGCGCAGCTACGCGCTCACCCTGTGCACCGCGATCGACATGCCGTGGCATGCCGACGGCATCCAGCGCGACGGTCCGCGGGCACGCGAGAGTTTCGACGCGCGTCTGGCCCGCGAGCTCGCGCAGCGCGGGCTCGACTTCACGCGCGTTGCCGGCGGTCCGAGGCAACGGGTCGGGGAGGCGCTCGCGGCAATGGACCGGCTGGGCATCGCCTATAATCGGCTGGCGACACGCTAGGGGTCCCGTACAAATCCGCGCCCATTCCAGACCCGGGACGCGGTCCGCGCAAGCGGACGGGTGAGAAAGACCCTTGGAACCTGAACGAGTTAAGACTTGCGCAGGGAAGCGTTCAAGGCGTCTGCCCGTGGGCCGCGGCCCGTCATCCGGTGGAAGTGCTTGCGCCGACCTGCCATCGTTGAAAGGGAACACACGATGGCATCCCCGACATTGCGCACCGCGCGCGCCGTGGCTGCGAACTTTTCATGGACATTGCCGGCCGTCTGCCTGCTCGGCGCGGCGGGCGCGTTGGCGCAGACCGGGCCGGCGCCCGATGGGACGACGCTTCCCGAGGTGCGCGTCGAGGCGCGCGGCGCAGACCCGGCGACCGAGCGCGCATCGGTCGGCGGGCTCGGCGAGGCACCGATCTCGCGCACTCCGCAGTCGATTTCCGTGATCCGCACCGAGACGATGCGCGAGCTCGGCGAGCAAAGCCTGTCGTCGGCGATCCGCAGCGAGACCTCGGCGGGCGATGCCTACAACACGATCGGCTACGTCGAAACGCTGCAGGTGCGCGGCTTCGTCCTCGACAACGCGCTCAACTATCGCCGTGACGGCCTGGCGATCTCCAATCACGCGCCGGTGGCGTTCGAGAACAAGGAGGGCATCGAGATCCTGAAGGGGGTCTCGGGCCTGCAGAGCGGGGTCAGCGCTCCCGGCGGCATGGTGAACTACGTGCTCAAGCGACCGACGACCGCGCCGCTGCGCGACGTGTTCTTCGGCGTGTCCGAGCGTGGCACCACGCTGCTGCAGGGGGACTTCGGCGGTCGCCTCGGCGAGGACAATCGCTTCGGCTACCGGGTCAACCTGGCCGGCGAGGAGCGCCGTCCGATGGTGCACGACGCGCCGGGCGACCGTACCTTCGTCAGCGGATTCTTCGACATGCGGTTGCCGGGCGCGGCGCTGCTCGAGGCCGAGTTCGAGAACCACAGAGTGCGCCAACGCAGCGTGCCGGGTTTCGGGCTGCTCGACGGCAATGGCGACGGGGTCGCCGACACGCTGCCGGCGCCGATCGACCCGCGCATCAACTTGAACGATCAGCCTTGGTCGCAGCCCTTCGAGAGCGACAGCACGATCGGGTCGATCCGGTTCCAGCAAGCCTTCGCGACTACCTGGTTCTACGGCCTGCGCTATGGCGCCCAGAATATCCGCACCAACGACCGGCTCGCGTTTCCGGACGGCTGCAGCAGCGGCCCCAACTACGTGTATCCCGGCTTCTGCGGCAACTACGATTTCGACGTCTACGACTATCGCAGCGAGAACGAGCAGCGCCGGATGCGAACGGCGGAGGCCTTCCTGCACGGGGAGTTCGGCACCGGCGCGCTGCGCCACGAACTGTCCGCCGGCGTGAAGCGCATCAGATACTCGGAGCGCTACGATCCGATGCAGACCTACAACTGGGTGGGTGTCAGCAACGTCTTCAGCCCCCAGGTGCTGCCCGAGGACCCTACGCCGTCGACGCTGAACACCCTGAGCGACATGCGCAGCGACGAGCTCTACCTCACCGACACGCTGCGGTTCGAGCGCTGGTCGCTGTGGCTCGGCCTGCGCCACTCGAACATGACGCGCTCGAGCGAGCGCACCGACGGCAGCGAGTCCGTGAGCTACGAACAGAGTTTCAACACGCCGTGGGCCGCCCTCGGCTACGAGCCCTGGGTCGGCGGCTTCGGCTATCTGTCGGCGGGCAAGGGTGTCGAGACGGAGGTGGTCCCGAACCGGCCGCTGCAGTACGTCAACTACGGTGCGGTGCTCCCGGCGCTCGAGAGCAAGCAGCTGGAGCTCGGATTCAAGCAGGTGCTGCCGGGCGCGGGACTGGCGAGCGTCGCGCTGTTCGAGATCCGCAAGCCGTACGGCCAGGACGTCGCGCAGGACGACGGACGGTTGCTGCGCGTGCCCGACGGGCAGGAGGCACGGCACCGCGGACTGGAGCTCGCATGGCTCGGGCGGCCGACGCGCTCGCTCGCGCTGCAGGCGCAGGCGACGCTGATCGACGCGAAGATCACGAGCAGCCTCGATCCCGCGCTGGTGGGCAATCGACCGACCAACGTCGCGCCTGCCGCGGTCAGCCTGCTGGCGGCCTGGCAGGTGCCCGGCGCGAGCCGGCTGACCTGGACCAATCGTGTCGTCTACTCGGGTCCCAAGCAGGTGACCGCCGACAACTCGATCGAATTGCCGTGGTCGTGGCAGCTCGACACAGCGTTGGCCTACCGGCAGCCAACCGCTTCGGGGCTGCTCACCTGGCGCCTGGGCATCGACAACCTGTTCGATCGCCGTTACTGGCGCGAGGCGCCGACGCAGTACTGGGGCGGGACCTATCTGTTCCCCGCGATGCCCAGGACGCTGCGCGCGTCGCTCCAAATGACTTTCTAGAATTGGGATAACCTCGAACGTTGCACATCCGCGCCGCATCGAGGGCTGAACATGGACCTGTCCGAGCTGAAGAGTTTCGTCGATCGCAAGTGGGACGACGACCTGGTGCACCGACTGGTCGACTATGTGCGGGTGCCGGCGAAATCGCCGGCGTTCGACGCGAGTTGGCAGGCGCACGGTCATCTCGACGCGGTGGTGCGAAGCGCCGAGCAGTGGTGCCGCGCGCAGCGCGTGCAGGGCATGCAGCTGGAGATCGTGCGCATCGAGGGCCGCACGCCCTGCCTGTTCTTCGACATTCCAGCCACCGGGGGCCTGGGCAGCGAGCGCACGGTCCTTTTCTACGGGCACCTGGACAAGCAGCCGGAGATGACGGGCTGGCGGGACGACCTCGGCCCGTGGAAGCCGGTCATCGAAAACGGGCTGCTGTACGGCCGGGGCAGCGCGGACGACGGCTATGCGGTCTACGCGGCGCTCGCTGCCGTTCAGGCACTCGACGCGCAGGCAGTGCCGCGGCCGCGCTGCGTGGGCCTGATAGAGACCTGCGAGGAGAGCGGCAGCCCGGACCTGCCCGCGTACCTCGAACTGCTCGCGCCGCGGCTCGGCGACGTGCAGCTCGTCGCCGGGCTCGACTCGGGCTGCGGCAACTACGATCAGCTGTGGGTGACCACTTCGCTGCGCGGCCTGGCGGGCGGTGTGCTGACGGTCGAGATTCTCGGCGAGGGCGTGCACTCGGGCAATGCGAGCGGGATCGTGCCGTCGTCGTTTCGCATCGCGCGCCGGCTGCTCGACCGGATCGACGACCCGAAGACCGGCGAGGTGCTGCTGCCCGAACTGCACGCGGTGGTGCCGCCGGAGCGCATGGAGCAGGCGCGCGTCGCCGGCGCGATACTGGGCGAGCAGGTCTGGCGACAGTTTCCGTGGGTAGGCTGCTCGCACGGTCCCAACGAACCGGCGTCAGCCGTCGCGCATTCGATGCCGACGACCACCGACCCGCTCGAGGCGATCCTGAATCGCACCTGGCGCCCGGCGCTGTCGGTGACCGGTGCGGCGGGTTTCCCGGGCATCGACGAGGCCGGCAACGTGCTGCGTCCGCGCTCGGTGTTCAAGCTCAGCATGCGCATCCCGCCGACGGTCGACGCCGAGCGCGCCACCTGGGCGATGAAGCGGGCGCTGGAGGCCGACGCACCGTACCAGGCGCGAGTGAGCTTCGTGCCCGATCACGGCGGCGCCGGCTGGAACGCGCCGCCGACCGCGCCCTGGATGCAGCGCGCGCTCGAGGAAGCCTCGCAGCGCTGCTACGGCCGTCCTGCGGCCTGGATGGGGGAGGGCGGCACGATCCCTTTCATGCACATGCTGGGCGAGCGTTTTCCGCAGGCCCAGTTCCTGATCACCGGAGTGCTGGGGCCGAAGTCCAACGCCCACGGTCCGAACGAGTTCCTGCACATCGACTACGCCAAGCGCCTGACGGGAGCCGTCGCGCTGGTGGTCGCGCAGGCGCGATGAATGCGCGAAAGGATGTCGACGTGAAGCAAAGTGCGCTGGAAGCCAGGCTCGACAATGTCAACGTCGAGTCGATGGTCGAGATGCCGTCGCCGGCGCAGGTGCACCGGAGCCGGCCGCTGACGGGCGAGGCGGCGCAGACGGTGCTCGAGGGCAGGCGGGCGGTGCGCGCGATCCTGAATCGCGACGACCGCCGGGTGTTCGTCGTCGTGGGGCCCTGCTCGGTTCACGACCCGAAGGCGGCGATCGATTACGCCGAGCGGCTGCGCGCGCTGGCCGACAAGGTGAGCCGGACGATGCTGCTGGTGATGCGGGTCTACTTCGAGAAGCCGCGCACCTCGGTGGGCTGGAAGGGGTTCGTCAACGACCCCTACATGGATGATTCCTTCCGGATCGACGAGGGCATCCTGAAGGCGCGCGAACTGCTGCTGGCGATCGCCGAGATCGGTCTGCCCGCGGCGACCGAGGCGCTCGACCCGATCAGCCCTCAGTACCTTTCGGACCTGATCACCTGGTACGCGATCGGAGCGCGCACCACCGAGTCGCAGACGCACCGCGAGATGGCCAGCGGCCTGTCGGCGCCGGTGGGCTTCAAGAACGGCACCGACGGCGGCCTCGAGGTCGCGCTGAACGCGATCCGCTCGGCGAGTTCGTCCCATGGTTTTCTCGGGATGAACGCGCAGGGACGCACCGCGGTGATCCGTTCGCGCGGCAATCCCGACGGCCATCTCGTGCTGCGCGGCGGCGCGGGGCGGCCCAACTACGACACGGTCAGCGTGCGGATCGCCGAGCAGGCGCTCGCGCGGGCGAAGCTTCCGACGAACATCGTGATCGACTGCTCGCACGCCAACGCGATGAAGGACCACACCCTGCAACCGCTGGTCTTCAGCGACTGCGTGCACCAGATCCGGGAGGGCAACCGCTCGATCGTCGGCCTGATGCTCGAGTCCAACATCGGGGCGGGGGCCCAGCCACTGACCGGCGATCCGGCAAAGCTGCGGTACGGTGTGTCGGTCACCGATCCGTGCATCGACTGGAAGACCACGGAGCGGCTGCTGATTCGCGCCGATCGCGACCTCGGCGACGCACTGCAGGCGCGCTGAGCGCGATCAGCCGCCGATCGCGATTCCGCAGAGCGCGCCTGCCGCGATCAGCCACAGCGGATTGATTCGCGTCTTCACCAGAACCGCGATCGTCGCCAGCGACACCGCGATCAGCAGCGGATTGGCCAGATTCTGCGCGGCAAGGATCCATCCGGTGGTCAGCAGCAGCCCGATCGTGATCGGGGCCATGCCGATCCGGAATGCGCGCACCCAGGGCAGCTGGTGCCGGCGCTGGGTCCAGCGGAACGCGAGCAGGGACAGGGTCGAAGAAGGCAACATGATGCCGGCGGTCGCCGCGAGCGCGCCGGCCCAGCCGCCGGCGTTCCAGCCGATCAGCGTCACGAACAGCACGTTGGGGCCCGGGGCCGACTGCGCGAGTGCGATCGATGCGGTGAACTGATCGTCGCCCAGCCAGCCCTCCTCGACGACGACGTAGCGGTGCATCTCCGGGGCGACCGTGATCGCACCCCCGACCGCGAGCAGCGACAGCGACAGGAAATGCACGAACAGCTGCAACAGTTCGGCGGCGCTCACGGACGACCCCGCTTCCAGGCCAGCCAGACCGACAGCGTTCCCACCCCGAGCATCACCCAGACCAGCGGCCAGCGCAGCAGCCCCACCATCAGGAAGGTCGCCGCCATCATCACCCAGCCCGCGCGGTCGGGGGGGCTGGCGCGTACCAGTTTGACCGCGGTTCCCACGATCAGCCCTGCGCTGACCGCGCCCATTCCCCGCAACGCCGCGGCGACCGTCGGCTGGTCGGAGAAGCCGCTGTAGAGCATCGCCAGTGCGATCACGATCACCAGCGGCGCGGCGAACATGCCCGAAATCGCCATCAGCGCGCCACGCAGGCCGAAGAAACGATCGCCGATCATCAGCGCCAGGTTGCCGATGTTCGGCCCGGGCAGCACCTGCGCGAGCGCGAGCATCTCGACGAACTCGCGGTTCGACAGCCAGCCTTCCTCCTCGACCAGGGTGCGCTGTGCCCAGGGCAGCACGCCCCCGAATCCGCGCAGCGCGAGGCGGTTGAAAGCGAGGAAGAGATGGGCCGGGGACCGCGGGGCCGGGGACTGCGGTTGCCGGCTTGCCGGCGCGGGGGAGGCTTCGGCGTCGATGCTCATCGTCGCCGAATAGTAATCTCGACGCGGCGGCGTGACATGGAACCGCGGCAGCCGGCGCTCGATCGGGTCCCGTGTCATCATTTCGCCAAATCGAAAGGCTACACTTGCGCAACGGCGGTGCATTCGCCCGCACTTCCCGGATCCGGACGGAGCGATACAGATGCTGCAGCACACCCTCAAGGCGTTCGACGCCGACATCGACGGCATACGAAGCACCGTCATGACGATGGGCGGGCTCGTCGAAAAGCAGGTGGGGCGGGCAGTCGAAGCCGTCGAATACAGCCAGCTGCGCCTGATCTCGCTCGTGCTCGTCGACGAAGAGGTCGTCAACCAGTACCACCTGCAGGCCGATCTGCTGTGCAACCAGATCCTCGCGAAGCGCCAGCCGTTCGCGGGGGACCTTCGCGAAGTCATCGGATCGATCCACACCGTCAACGACCTGGAGCGGATCGGCGACGAGGCGAAGAAGATCGCCCTGAGGGCGAGGGATCTGGATCAGCACTCGGGGCGGGGTGCGCTGCCGTTCGATCGCATCCGGCGGATGTCGGATGTCGTGCGCTCGATGCTCTCGCAGGCGCTGGACTCCGTCGTGCGCCATGACACGTCGATGGCGGAACGGCTGCGGATTCAGGACGCGGAAGTCGACCGTCTGCGCGACGAACTGAACGGGGATCTGCTCGAGAAGATGACGAACGAGCCGGGGACCGTCTCCGCGGCGATGGACCTCGTGTTCGTCGTGCAGTCGCTGGAACGGATCGGCGATCACGCGAAGAACATCGCCGAACACGTGGTCAACATCGTCGAGGGCGTCGACATGCGGCACGTGGCCGGCGGGATCTGATCGGCGCGGGACAGCGTCCGCGGGGGCCGGTCGCGCCGACCGGCCGGTTGCCCGAGGGGAGAGCGGCGCCGCGTGGCGGCCGGCGTCAGCCGGTGGGGGAGTGCCTGCGGTCGACGCCGTCGACCACGTTGATCGCGAACGCGGCGATGTTCTTCGCGTGATCGCCCACCCTCTCGATCGACTGGACCACGAACACCATCGTCAGCGCCGCCGAGACCCGGCTGGAGTCGGCGCCCATCAGCTTCATCAGTTCGCGGGTCAGTTCGTCGCGAAGCGTGTCGACCTCGTCGTCGAGTTCGTCCACGTGCGCCGCGGCGCGGGCGTCGTGCTGCAGGAACGAGCCGATCGCCTTGCGGAGCATGTCCGTCACCAGCGACGCCATCTTCTCGACGCCGGCCAACGGGATCGGCGAACCGGTGGCCTGCAAGTCCCTGCTCTTGAGCGCGATCTTCTTGGCCTCGTCGCCGATGCGCTCGAGGTCGTTGTTGATGTGCAGGACGGCGATGATCTCGCGCAGGTCCACCGCGATCGGCTGGCGCTTGGCGATCGTCTGGTTGCAGCGCAGGTCGGTGTCGACGTGCAGCCGGTTCACGTTCTGCTCTTCGGTGAGCACCTGCGTGACCAGACTCAGGTCGCGCAGTCTGACCGCGTCGATCGAGCGCAGGAACTGGTGCTCGACGAGTTCGGCCATCGTCGTCACCGAACTGCGCAGCAGGTCGATGTCGGTGTCGAAGGCCTTGTAGGTATGTTCGTGTGCCATGGGTCGTCCCAGCGCGTCTGCGTCGCGGTGCTCAGCCGAAGCGCCCGGTGATGTAGTCCTCGGTCGCCTGCTTCTTCGGTTTGATGAAGATCTGCTCGGTCTTGCCGAATTCGATCAGCTCGCCCAGGTACATGTAGGCGGTGTGGTCGGAAATGCGCGCCGCCTGCTGCATGTTGTGCGTGACGATCACGATCGTGTAGTCGTCCTTCAGTTCGTTGATCAGTTCCTCGATCTTCGCCGTCGAGATCGGGTCCAGCGCACTGGTCGGCTCGTCGAGCAGCAGCACCTCGGGTTTGACCGCGACCATTCTCGCGATGCACAGGCGCTGCTGCTGGCCACCGGACAGGCTGAGGCCGCTCTGGCCGAGCTTGTCCTTGACCTCCTCCCACAATGCGGCCTTGCGCAGCGCCCACTCGACGCGCTGGCGCATCTCCGAGGCGGGAAGGCGCTCGTAGAGTCGCACGCCGAATGCGATGTTTTCGAAGATGGTCATCGGGAACGGCGTCGGCTTCTGGAAGACCATTCCGACCTTGGCACGCAGCAGATTCACGTCCTGCTCCGGTGCGAGGATGTTGCGTCCGTTGAAGATGATCTCGCCCTCGGCGCGCTGGCCGGGGTAGAGATCGAACATCCGGTTGAACGTTCGCAGCAGCGTCGACTTCCCGCAGCCCGAAGGTCCGATGAACGCGGTGACCTGGTTCTTGGCGACATCCAGCGACACGTTCCTCAGGCCGGCGAACTTGCCGTAGAAGAAGGACAGGTTGCGCACCTGGATCGTGCCGGGCGCGTCCGGCGCGTCGTCGGCAGAGGGTTCACGATTCTTCAGTAGCACTTGCATGTCAGCTTCGCAGTTTGTCGCGGAACAGGATCCGGGTCGCGATGTTGATCGTCAGGACGATGAGCGCTATCAGCGCGGCGCCGCCCCACGCGAGCCTTTGCCAGTCTTCGTACGGGCTCATCGCGAAGTTGTAGATCACCACCGGAAGGTTGGCCATCGGCTTGCTCATGTCGGCGGTGAAGAACTGGTTGTTGAGCGCGGTGAACAGCAGCGGCGCGGTCTCGCCGATGATGCGGGCCACCGCGAGCAGCACGCCGGTCAGCACGCCGCCCCTCACCGCGCGCAGCGTCACCGACAGGCTGACCTTCCAGCGCGGGGCGCCGAGCGCGAACGCCGCTTCGCGCAGGCTCCCCGGCACGAGCTTGAGCATGTTTTCGGTGGTTCGCACCACCACCGGAACCGCGATGAGGCTCAGCGCGAGCGAGCCGGCCCAGCCGGAGAAGTGCCTGGTGGTGGCCACCGCGATCGCGTAGACGAACAGCCCGATCACGATCGACGGTGCCGACAGCATGATGTCGGTGACGAATCGGGTGAGTGAACCGAAGCGCGACAGGCTGCCGTACTCGGCCAGGTAGATTCCCGCGAGGATGCCGATGGGGGTGGACACCAGCGTCGCGAACGCGACCATCAGCAGGCTGCCGACGATCGCGTTGGCCATGCCGCCCCCTGGCGTGCCGGGCGCCGGCGTCGACTGCAGGAAGAAGTCCGGACCCAGTGCGGTGAGCCCGTTGTAGAGCAGCGTCCACAGGATCCAGGTCAGGCCGATGAGCCCGAGCGCCATGGAGAGCGCCGACAGCACGAGGCCCAGCGCATTCGTGAATTTGCGCCTGCCGTAGAGCGACCGGTTGTCCATGCGTGCGCCTCAACGGCCGGCCGCGGCGGTGCCGCGCGCGGTGAGCCACTTCGCCGCCGCGAGCACGACGACGGTGATGGCGAACAGCAGCAGGCCGAGCGCGAACAGCGCCGGAACGTGGAGCACCGGGTCGGCTTCCGCGAACTCGTTGGCGAGCGTCGACGCGATCGAGTTGCCCGGTGCGAACAGGCTCGAAGCGAGACGGTTCGCGTTGCCGATCACGAAGGTGACGGCCATGGTCTCGCCGAGCGCCCGGCCCAGGCCGAGCATCACGCCACCGATCACCCCGACGCGCGTGTACGGCAGGACGATGTTGCGGACCACCTCCCAGGTGGTGCAGCCGAGACCATACGCGGACTCCTTGAGCACCGGCGGAACCGTTTCGAACACGTCACGCATCACCGACGCGATGAACGGAATCACCATCAGCGACAGCACGAGTCCGGCGGTGAAGATTCCGATCCCGAGCGGCGGGCCTTCGAAGAGCGGCAGGCCGGTGGCGATCAGCAGAGGTTGTATGTATTCCTGAAATACCGGGGCAAGCACGAACAGTCCCCAGAACCCGTAGATGATCGACGGCACACCGGCGAGCAGCTCGATCGCGGTGCCCAGCGGGCGGCGAAGGCTCTTCGGACAGGTTTCGGTCAGGAAGACGGCGATGCCGAAGCTGATCGGCACGGCGAGCAGCAGGGCGATGCACGAGGTCACCAGCGTTCCGTAGACGCTGATCACCGCCCCGAAGACTTCGTCGGCGGGGCTCCAGCGGGTTCCGGTCAGAAATCCGAAGCCGAACTCGCGAAACGCCGGCCAGGCCTCGACGACCAGTGACACCAGGATCCCGGCCAGCGCGACGAGCACGACGGCGGCAAAGGTGAACGTCACGAGCAGGAACAGGCGGTCCTGCAGCGCGAAGCGACGCACTCGGGCGGCAATCGCATCCTGGGTCATGGTCTTGGTCGTACCTTGGCAACCCGCCGGCCGGGCTCCCGCGTCGAGCGATGTCGTCGCAGTGTATTCCATCGAACCGCGTCAGGATTCTAGTCGGAACGAAGGCGGCATTGCCGAAAATCGACAACGCCGCCCGACTAATCGAGAGAAACTGCCTGGGTCACGCCGTTCAGTGGCCGGCCATGACCGTTTTGCCGGAGCCGTCCTTGATCTCTTTCCACGAGGCCTCGACCTGCTTCACCAGCGCGGGAGGGAGCGGCACGTAGTCCAGTTCGCCCGCAAGCTTCTGGCCGCTGTTCAGCGCCCACGCGAAGAACTTCAGCACCTCGCGCGAACGCTCGGGATTGTCCGCGGACTTGTGCATCAGGATGTAGGTCGCCGAGGTGATCGGCCAGGCTTTCGGCGCGGGCTGATCGTTCAGGCTGATGCCGAACCCCGGCGCCTTCGACCAGTCCGCGTCGGCCGCTGCGGCCGCGAAGGACGAGTCGTCCGGTTGCACCGTGTTGCCCGCCTTGTTGATCATCGCGGCGTGCGTGAGCTTGTTCTGCTTGGCGTACGCGTATTCGACGTAGCCGACCGAGCCGGCGATCTTGACGACGTTCGCTGCCACGCCCGCGTTGCCCTTGCCGCCGACGCCGCGCGGCCAGTTGACCGTCTTGCCCGCGCCGACGCTCTTCTCGAAGTCCGGCGAGGCAATCGCGAGATACCCGGTGAAGCCGGCGGTGGTTCCCGACGAATCGGAGCGGTAGACGGGGGTGATGGCGCTCGACGGCAGCTTCACGCCGGGGTTCAGCGCCGCGATCGCCGGGTCGTTCCAGTTCTTGATCGCACCGCGGAACATGTCGGCGAGCACCTTGCCGCTCAGCTTCATCTGACCGGGGGCGACACCGGCGAGGTTCACGACCGGGACGATTCCGCCGATGACCGCCGGGAACTGTTGCAGGCCGCCTTTCGACAGCGCGTCGCCTTTCAGCGGGTCGTCGGTCGCACCGAAATCGACGGTCTTGGCGGTGATCTGCTTGATCCCGCCGCCCGAGCCGATCGCCTGATAGTTCAGGCTGTTACCGGTCGCCGCCTTGTAGGCCTCGGCCCACTTCGCGTAGACCGGCGCGGGAAAGGTCGCACCGGCGCCCGTCATGTCGGAGGCGTGGACGGCAACAGCGACCAATGCCAGCGACGCGCCGGCGAGGAGGTTCCGCGTGTTCAGCATGTTTTGGTCCTTTGACATCAGAGACCCGAACGATAGTCGCCCAAGGTGACAGACTGATGACAACCCGTGCGGGCGATGCGGCGGCGGCCACTGCGCACGCGCGATGCGCCTGTGGACAGGTCATCGAAAGCAAGTATGCACGCGCGCAACCGGCCGCGGGGCATCAGGTGCGGATGGAACCCGGTGAGTCGCCGACGTCGGCGTCCGGGTGCGCCGGAACGGGTGCCTCATCGCCGTCGGCACCCGAGGGCGTCGCCCCGATCAGGCGACGCCCCGGAAAGCGCAACGTGAAGGCGCTGCCTTCGCCGACGTGGCTCTCGATCGCGAGATCGCCGCCATGGCGGTTCATGATGTGCTTGACGATCGCCAGCCCCAGTCCGGTGCCGCCGCTGCCGCGCGAGCGGCTCCGGTCGACCCGGTAGAAGCGCTCGGTCAGGCGCGGCAGGTGCTCGGCCGCGATCCCGATGCCGGTGTCGCGCACCTGCAACTCGCCCCTGCCGTCGCGATCCCGCCACTGGACGACGATCCGCCCGCCGACCGGCGTGTAGCGGACCGCGTTGGTCATCAGATTCCGGATGGCGGATTCGAGTTCGATCGCGGACGCGAGCACCGTCGGCTTGTCGTCGATCCGGATCTCGATCGTATGGCCGCCCTGTGAAAGGGCGTGCGCCTCGCTGGCGATCGCCTCGACCATCGCGCGAATGTCGATCTGCTCTTCAGTGTCGGGGCCGCCCGAATTCTCGAGCGTGGACAGGGTGAGCAGGTCGTCGACGAGCCGCTGCATCGTCTGGCTCTGCTTGAGGATCGTCGACAGGTATTCGCGGCGCGAATCCTCGTCCACCTCGATGCTGAGCAGCGTTTCGGCGAAACCGCCGATCACCGTGACCGGCGTGCGGATCTCGTGCGATACGTTCGCGACGAAGTCGCGCCGCATCGCGTCGAGTCGGGCCTGGTCCGTGACGTCACGGGTGATCAGCAGCTTGCCGCCGTCGTCCACCGGATGCAGGCGCAACTCGAAGAAGCGGCCCGGACGGCTGGGGAGCGCGATCACCGGCGCACTGCGATAACCGCTGTTGTCGAGATAGTCGACGAATTCAGGCTGGCGGATGAAGTGATGGACAGGACGGCCGCTGGCGAAGATGCCGTGCAGCTCGGCCGCGGCGTTGTTGCACCATTCGACGTGGTCGAGCCGATCGATCAGCGTCAGGCCGTCCGGCAGCTGGTCGACCGCGGCGTGCAGCTGTGCCAGCTCGGCCGACAGCTCGCTGCGCGTCTCGTTTTCCAGATTCACGTAGCGCCCGATTCGCTCGAACAGCACGTCCCAGGCGCCGGCACCCATCGGCAGCTCGCGCTGGCGCGGCAGCGCTGCCCAGTGATGGAGCCGCGCCAGCCGCAGTGTCTGCCAAAGCGCGTAGCCCGCCAGCACCGCGGCCAGCCACCATGCAGCCGCCTGCGCCGACACCAGCCAGTTCAGCGCCGCCGCGATCGCGAGCGCGATGCCCGGCCAGCGCAGCGCCTGAAACCAGATCATGCCGGCACGAACCGGTAGCCGCCGCCGCGCACCGTCTCGACGAGGCGGTCGTGGCCTGTGGGCTGGAGCGCGAGGCGCAGCCGACGGATGTGCACGTCGACGGTGCGTTCCTCGATGAAGACGTGGTCGCCCCAGACGCCGTCGAGAAGCCGGGCGCGCGAGTGCACCCGATCCGGATGCTTCATCATGAAGTGCAGCAGTTTGAACTCGGTCGGACTCAGGTTCACCACCTGGCCGTCACCGGCGACGCGGTAGGTCTTCGGGTCCAGCCGCAGTCCGCCGATCTCGACCGCGTCCTCGGTGGACGCCGGCGAGGCGCGACGCAGCAGCGCCTTCACGCGCGCGAGCAGCTCGCGCGGCGAGAACGGTTTGGTGACATAGTCGTCGGCACCGACCTCGAAACCGCTGAGCCGGTCCGCCTCCTGGGCGCGCGCGGTCAGCATGATGATCGGCAATCCGCGGGTGCGCGCCTCGGCGCGCAGGCGACGGGCCAGTTCGATGCCGGGCGCGTCGGGAAGCATCCAGTCGAGCAGCACGAGATCGGGAAGGGTCGCGTCGATCTGGCGCCGCGCGGATGCGGCGTCACCAGCAAAGACCGGTTCGTAGCCCGCGTGCCGCAGATTCACGCCGATCAGCTCGCGAATCGCCGGCTCGTCCTCGACGACAAGAATCGTTGTATTCACGTCCCGCACATTATGACCGCTTATTGACGGTTTGATGACGGCCGCGGCTCAGTCGAGCCAGCGGTACCGCTTCGGCCCCGGTGCGCCGGCCGACGCGCCCACGCAAACCCGCATGCGGCCCGAAGCGATGGGTGCGAGGGTCGTTCCGGCCTCCTCGAGCGCTGCCGCGACGATTGGTCGCGCGCCGCGCACCAGCGTCAGGTGAGGACTGAAGCGCCGGGTGTCGTAGGCCACGCCGAGCCGGTCCAGTTCGCCGCGCAGTGTATGCACCATCCCGTCCAGCCAGGGCGGGGGCGACTCCGGGCCGATCCATAGCAGCCGGGGTCCGAAATGCCCGAGCTGCGCCATGGTCAGAGATCCGGGCGCGTCGAGCGTCGCGAGGCTCCCTCTCAGCGCCGGTTCCACGCTGGCCGGCGCGGTGCCGATGAAGGCCAGCGTCAGGTGCAGATCGTGCTCGCCGATCGGTCGTCCGCCGAAGCGGCGCGAAAGCGAGGCGGCCAGCGCGCCCAGCGCGCGCCGGGCACGCGCAGAGGGTCTCAGCGCGATGAAATAGCGAGCGTGCCCGCTGGCAGGCGCGGCAGCCGCATGATTCCCGGGGCCGCGTTGTCCACCTGACTCCGCGCCGACATCCGCGCCGACATCCGCGCCGGACTCCGCGCCGGCGTCAGGCGGCTCCGGTCGGGGGCTCGGTGCGCCCATAGACATCCGAGAATCGCACGATGTCGTCCTCGCCGAGGTAGTCGCCGCACTGCACCTCGATCATCACCAGTTCGACGACGCCCGGGTTCTCCAGCCGGTGCGTGCCGCCGATCGGGATGTAGGTCGATTCGTTCGCTGCGACCAGGAAGCTGCGATCGTCGCAGGTCACGCGGGCGGTGCCCGACACCACGACCCAGTGCTCGCTGCGGTGGTGGTGCATCTGCAGCGACAGCGACTCGCGCGGCTTGACCACGATGCGCTTGATCTTGAAGCGCGGGCCCTCGAGCAGTACGGTGTAGGTTCCCCATGGGCGCGCAACGGTGCGATGCAGCCGCGCGGCCTCGTGCCCGCTCGCTTTCAGTCGCGCCACGATTTCCTTGACCTGCTGACTCGCGTCCTTGTTCGCCACCAGCAGTGCGTCGGGCGTGTCGATGACCAGAAGATTGTCCAGGCCCACTGCGGCCACCAGCCGGTCCTCGCTCTGCACATGGGTGTTGTGCGTGTCGACCAGCATCGTGTCGCCCAGCGTCGTGTTGCCCTGTGCGTCGGCGGGGAGCTGTTCGGCCACCGCCCTCCAGGAACCGATGTCGCTCCAGCCGAATCGAGAGGGCAGCACGACCACGTTCTCGGCCTTCTCCATCACCGCGTAGTCGATCGAGATGTCGCGGCAGCGCGCGAAGGGCTCTGCCGCGATCAGCGCACGCTCGTCGGTCGCCTGCCCGCGAGTGGCCTCCCAGGCGGCGCGGGCGGCCTCGAGCACGTCGGGACAGTGGGCCTGCAGCGCATCGAGGATGGTTTGCGCGCCGAAGCAGAACATGCCGCTGTTCCAGACGAAGTTGCCCATCTGAAGAAACTGGACCGCCTTCGCAGCGTCGGGCTTCTCGACGAAGCGGCGTACCCGGCAGGCTTGCGAATCGGGCAGGCGCTCGCCGAGCTCGATGTAGCCGAAGCCGGTCTCTGGTGCCGTGGGCTGGATGCCGAACAGGACGATCGCACCGCGCTCGGCGAGCGCGACCGCTTCGCGCGCGCTCGCCGCGAACGCCGACTCGTCGGGGATCAGGTGATCGGCCGGAAGCACCAGCAGCGTGGCGCCCGGTGCGGTCTCCTGCGCCCAGAGCGCGGCGATCGCGATCGCGGGCGCGGTGTTGCGGCCCTGCGGCTCGAGCAGCTGCGTCACCCGCAGCGAGCGGGCCAGCGCTGGAAGGGCCGCGATCTCCTCCCGCGTGCGGAAGAAGTATTCGTGATTGGTCACGATCGCGGCGCGACCGTCGGTGGCCAGCGGCAGCGCGCGGGCGAGCGTGCGCTGCAGCAGGCTCAACTCGCCGCCCAGGCGCATGAAGGGCTTGGGCAGCGCCTCGCGCGACACGGGCCAGAGTCTGGTGCCGGAGCCGCCGGAGAGAACGACAGGGATGATCATGACGAAGCGGTTCCTCGACCTAGGCGGTTCCTCGACGGTAGTGTGACCTATTCTAGGGGCCTGGCCGTGCCGGCGTGAGACACTTCGCACAGACACGGAAAACGGGGTCGCGGGCGCCTGCTCCTGCGTGCGCAAGCGCACGAGCGCTCCGGTGGCGAAGGAAACGGGTGGCACACATCAAGCGACAACCGGTGCTGGTCACCGGAGGGGCCGGCTACATCGGCTCGCACACCGTCGTCGAGTTGCTGAACGCCGACTGGCCGGTGGTGGTGCTCGACAACCTGAGCAACGCGAGCGCCGAATCGCTCAGGCGCGTCGAACGGATCACGGGGCGTGCCGCGCCGCTCGTACGCGGCGAC
>JAHEDO010000344.1 GCA_024641185.1 Burkholderiaceae bacterium
GAGTGCGTTGAGCACCGGCCCCTGCTCGATGTGGATCTCGACGTAGCCGAGGTAATGCGCGGGGTCGCGCGCGAGCGCGGCAATGTCGAGCGGGTCGAGGCCGGCCGTGCGCATCGCCTCGCGCATCGTGATTCCCTCGCTGTCGAGCTGATCGAGCCAGCGCGCATCGAAGGAACCCGTGAGCGCGCCCGAGCCGAGAAACGCGGCCTTGTAGCGCTGCCCCTCTTCCTCGGCGAAGGCCGCCACCTCGATCGCGAACGGCAGTCGCCGGGCGCTGCGGTGCAGCTCGCGTACGCAGGTCATGGGCGCGAGGATGCCCAGTCGCCCGTCATACTTGCCCGCGTTGCGCACCGTGTCGTAGTGCGAGCCGGTGAGCAGGCGTTTGGCGTCGGCGCGGGCGCCCTGGTAGACGCCCACCACGTTGCCCACCGCGTCGATCTCCACGGTGTCGAAGCCGCAGTCCTCGCGCATCCAGTTGGCGATCCGCTCGGCGCACGCGCGGTGCGCGTCGCTCAGATAGGTGACGGTGAGCTGGCCTCGTTCGCGATAGCCGGGGTCGCTGTGGCGTGCGAGCTCTTCGGCCCAGTCCCAGACGAGGTTGCCCAGCGTGGGCACGTGGCCGAAGCCGCCATCGAGCCGAAGCTCGGCAATGCGGTGGATGTTGCGCAGGCACTCGGCGCGCTCGAACTGCGGGTGATTGGCCAGCCGGCGCTCGAAGGCCGCGATGATCTGCGTGCGGGTGAGGCCCCCGCCGCGCGGACCGCGCACCGCGAGCACGAACGGGAAGCCGAACTTCGCGTTGTATTGCGCGTTCAGGTGCTGAATCTTGTCGAATTCGGCGGGCGAGCAGGCCGACAGACCGGCCGCGTCCTGCTCGCTCGTGGACTCGGCGGTGAGCGTGCCCGCGACCATCGCCCGGCCGGCGAGTTCGGGGTGGGCGCGGATGAGCGCGAGTTGCGCGTCGGCGTCGGCCGAACGCACTACGTGCGCAAGCGCCGCCTTCAGCGCCGCCAGCGACACGAACGGGCGCTTCGCCCAGGCGCGCTCGGCGATCCACGGCGAGTGCTCGTAGATGCCCTCGAGCTGGCGCGCGAACTCGGCCTGCGAGGCGCTGTTGAGTCGTTCCAGCATGAGGGCCATCGGCTCAGTTCCAGACAAAGGCGCGGGTCGCGTCGAAGGGGTGGGTGGCCTTCCAGTGCCGGGCGATGTCCACGCGTTGCGCCACCCAGACGCGATCGTGGCGCGCGACGTGGTCGAGGAAGCGCTGCAGCGCGCGAAAACGCCCGGGGCGCCCGAGCAGGCGGCAGTGCATGCCCACGCTCATCATCGACGGCCGCGACTCACCCTCGGCCCAGTGAACGTCGAAGGCGTCGCGCAGGTACTGGAAGAATTCGTCGCCGTGCGAGAAACCCTGCGGCAGCGCGAAGCGCATGTCGTTGGTGTCCAGCGTATAGGGCACGACCAGGTGCGGCACGAGGTCGCCGTCGGATTTTCTCACTTGCAGCCAGAACGGGAGGTCGTCGCCGTAGTAGTCGCTGTCGTAGGCGAGCCCGCCCTGCTCGGCGAGCAGGCGTCGGGTATTGGGGCTGTCGCGCCCGGTATACCAGCCCACCGCGCGGGTGCCGGTGACGCGCTCGATCGCGTGCAGTGCGCTGCCGATGTGCTCGCGTTCGGTCTGCGCGTCGATGTCCTGGTAGTTGATCCAGCGCAGGCCGTGGCACGCGATTTCGTGGCCGAGTTCAACGAAGGCGGCGGCGATTTCGGGGCTACGCTCGAGCGCCGCCGCCACGCCGAACACGGTGAGTGGCAGGCCGCGCCGCTCGAACTCGCGCAGGATGCGCCATACGCCCACCCGCGAGCCGTACTCGTACACCGACTCCATGCTCAGGTGCCGCGACGCATAGGCGGGCGGATTGAACATCTCGGAGAGAAACTGCTCGCTGCCCGCGTCGCCATGCACCACGCTGTTCTCGCCGCCCTCCTCGAAATTGAGCACGAACTGCAACGCGACGCGGGCCCCGCCCGGCCAGCGCGGATCGGGCGGATTGCGTCCGTAGCCGGACAGGTCGCGCGGATAGGGGGTCATCGTCGGCGTGTTCGCGTTGCGATTGTCGAAGCGGCGCCGGCCGGCGCGATCAGCTGCCGCGGTAGGTGGAGTAGCTCCAGGGCGATGCGAGCAGGGGCACATGATAATGCCCGTTCGCATCGGCGATGCCGAACTGCAGTGCCACGCGATCGACGAAGGCGGGTTCCGGCAGGCTGGCATCGCGCGTGCGGAAGTACGTGCCCATCTCGAACTCGAGGCGAAACCTGCCGG
>JAHEDO010000345.1 GCA_024641185.1 Burkholderiaceae bacterium
GAGCTGCCGCCACAGGAGCTGCCGCCACAGGAGCCGCTGCGGCGGGCGCCGCGGCACTGGCGGGCGCGTCAGCGGCCTTGGGTTCCTCGAACTTCGCACCGGCAGCGTTGGCCATGTGCACGATCGCCCGGCCGATCTCGAGGTCGGAGAACTCGCCGCCGCCCTGTGGCGCCATCGCACCCTTGCCCTTGAGCGCCGAGGTGAGCAGCGCGTCGTATCCGGTCTTGATGCGGGGTGCCCAGGCCGCCGTGTCGCCGAACTTGGGTGCACCGGCCACGCCGGCAGCGTGACAGGCCACGCACTGCGCGGTGTACACGTCCGCGCCCGGCCGCGCCGCGCCAGCGCCGCCCGCCCTCAGCTCGAACTTCGCCACTGGCTGGATGCGTGCCGCCACCGCTTCCGGGGACATCGCGTCGACGCCAGCGCCGGTGCGGTTGCCGGCACCAACGAACTTCACCAGCAACACGATCACGATGACCGGGACCACGAACGACAGCAGGACCACGACGATCAGCTGCTTGGGGGTCTTGATGAATGACTGGTGTTCTTCGCTCATGCCGTTTTCCCTGAAGCTCGGTGCGCGACCCGCGGTTCGGCCCTCGTTGGGCAAGTTCAATCGGGTCAAAGCCTTGAATTGTAATGTCAAAGCAGGCCGTGATGAAAACCGCGCGCACCGTCCACGAGTCCTGACGCGCATCCGCGCTACAATTCGCCGGCTGCGCCCGTAGCTCAGTGGATAGAGTACTGGCCTCCGAAGCCAGGGGTCGCTGGTTCGATCCCAGCCGGGCGCGCCATTCATTGCAGGCTTCGATCGAAGCCCGGCGCGCATCACGCGCATACCAGGTAGCCATGTCCGACTCCGACGATTGGTCGATTCCCGACGAGATCCAACCCAGCGAGGCCGAGACCGGCTTCGACCTGGCGCGCGCGCTCGACGCCATGGTCGCGATCCGCGCCGAGGTTCCCGATGACGCGTTCACCGCGCCCATCCTGGGCACCGACCGCACCGGCAACGGGGTCGTGATCGACGCGGCCGGAATCGTGCTCACGATCGGGTACCTGATCACCGAGGCGCAGAGGGTCTGGCTGACCACCAATCGCGGCACCGTCGTGCCCGGCTATCCGCTCGCCTACGACCAGGCAACCGGTTTCGGGTTGATTCGTGCATTGCAGCCGCTTGGCGCACCTGCACTTGCGCGCGGAACTGCCAGCGCGTGCGCGAAGGGCGACCGCGTGTACGTGCTCGCGCACGGCGGCGTGCAGCACGCGCTCGAGGCCACGCTAGTCGACAAGCGCGAGTTCGCCGGCTACTGGGAGTACCTGCTCGACGAGGCGCTGTTCACCGAGCCCGCGCATCCGCGCTGGAGTGGCGCCGCGCTCGTGGACGAGCGCGGCCTGCTGGTCGGCATCGGTTCGCTGCTGCTGCAGGAGTCCGCCGACGGCGAGGCCACCCAGGGCAACATGATGGTGCCCATCGACCTGCTCGAGCCGATTCTTCAGAGCCTGCTCGACACCGGACGCTCGGGCGAGGCGCCCCGCCCGTGGCTGGGAATCTACGCGGGCGAGCGTGACGACCAGGTCATGGTGGGCGGCGTTGCCGCCGGCGGCCCGGCGGCCAAGGCCGGCCTCGAACAGGGAGACCTGCTGCTCGAAGTGGCCGGCACCCGCGTGAACTCGCTCGCGGCGATGCTGCGGGCCGTGTGGGGCGTGGGCCCGGCCGGATCCCGGATCCCGCTCAAGATCGCGCGCAGCGGCGACGTGCTGCGCGTGGAGATCGAGTCGGTCGATCGCAACGACCTGCTCAAGGGGCCGCAGCTGCATTGATCCGGCGTGTCCAGGGCGCGGCCGGCCGGCACGCGTCAAGGCACGCGCGGTGCGAACGGAGGCCGAGACTTGCCACAGAACCTGATCGAACGCCTGCGCCGGTTTCGTTCCGACTATTTTCCGGAGCACGAGGGCCACTTTCGCGACCTGGTCGCGCACGGACAGAAGCCCAGCATCCTGTTCATCGGCTGCTCGGACTCGCGCCTGGTGCCGCACCTTCTCACCGGCACCGGTCCCGGCGACCTGTTCCTGGTGCGCAACGTGGCGGCGCTGGTGCCGCCCTACGACGGATCGACCGGTTACCATGGCACCTGCGCCGCGATCGAGTTCGCGGTGCTCAACCTGAACGTGCACGAGATCGTGGTCTGCGGCCACAGCCACTGCGGCGGCATACGCGCGCTCTACGAGGGCGTGTCGGAGGAGGCGGTGAACCTGCGCAGCTGGCTCGAACTGGCGCGCGAGGCGGCGCTGCCCGCCGAGATGACCGA
>JAHEDO010000007.1:0-3785 GCA_024641185.1 Burkholderiaceae bacterium
CGGCGCACGGCCCTGCAGCACGAAGGCGGTGAAGTACTGCTTCTTGGACTGGAGGTTGATCGTGTGCTCGTATGCGCCCGAGACCACGTCGGCCGAGCCGCCGACCACGGCGCGCAGCGCAGAGGAGCCTCCGGCGAAGTCGACGATCTCGACGTTCACGCCTTCGTCCTTGAAGTAGCCGAGCTGCTCGGCGATCGTCAGCGGCAGGTAGTAGAACGCGGCCTTGCCGCCCACCGCGATGGTCACCTTGTCCCGCTCGACCCCCTGGGCGCCCGCGAGCCCGGAGGCGGCCAGGCCCAGACCTGCGACGAGCACCGTGCAGAGAAATGTCCTGCGCATCTGTATCTCCTCAGTTGACTTTCTTTCGGCCGGTCACGAGGAACCGGACACGACAATGGCGGATCGGGGCCTGCCTTCGGCCGCTAGATTACCCGATCGGCACGAAGCTGCCGGATCCGATCGGAGTCGAAACCGAGTTCTGCCAGGACCTCGTCGGTGTGCTCGCCCAGGGCGGGACCCAACCAGCGCGTTCCACCCGGTGTCTCCGACAGCTTGGGGACCACTGCAGGGATCGCCAGCGGCGTGCCGTCCGGCAGCGACACGCGCTCGATCATCTCGCGCGCCGCGAACTGCGGGTCGTCGACCATGTCGGCGGCACTGTAGATCTTGCCGCTGGGCACGTCCGCACGCGCCATCACGTCGAGCGCCTGCTCGAGCGTCTGCCCCGAAGTCCACGCTGAAATCGCCTCGTCGAGCAGTTGCGCGCGGCCGGCGCGCCCCGCGTTGTTCGACAGTGCGGGATCGTCCGCCAGATCGGGCCTGCCGATCGCGCGCATCAGCCGCTTGAAGATCGAGTCGCCGTTTCCGCCGATGACGATGTAGCGGCCGTCGGCGGTCGGATAGGTGTTCGAGGGCACGATCCCGGTCAGGTTGGTGCCGGTGCGTTCGCGGACGATGCCGTAGCGGTCGTACTCGGGGAGCGTGCTCTCCATCATGTTGAACACCGCCTCGTACAGCGCGACGTCCACCACCTGCCCTTTTCCGGTGTTGCGCCGATGGTTGAGCGCCATCAGCGCCCCGATCACCGCGTGCATCGCCGCGAGCGAATCACCGATCGACAGGTTCATCCGCACCGGAGGCCGATCGGGGAAACCGGTCACATAGCGCATGCCGCCCATCGACTCGGCGATCGCGCCGAAGCCGGGCCTGTCGCGATACGGGCCGGTCTGGCCGTAACCCGACAACCTGACGAGAATCAGCCCGGGGTTCTCTCGGCTCAGGGATTCATAGCCCAGGCCCCAACCCTCCAGCGCGCCCGGACGGAAGTTCTCGACGACGATATCCGCGCGCGCGGCGAGGCGGCGAACGATGTCCTGTCCGGCAGCCTGCTTCAGGTCGACGGTGACCGATCGCTTGTTGCGCGCCTGGACGTACCACCAAAGCGATGTGCCCGCCGGATCGTCGGGATGCAGCTTGCGCCACTTGCGCAGCGGATCGCCCCCGTCGTGGCCCTCGCGGGCCGGGGGTTCCACCTTGACCACGTCGGCGCCGAACTCGGCGAACAGCCTGGTCGCGAACGGCCCGGCGATCAGCTGCCCGAGTTCGAGCACCCGAAGCCCCTGGAGCGCTCCGGTCGGCATCGCATCGGTCGACGCACCGCCGCTCGCCCGATCGCCGGACGACGATTCGTCGTGCGCGGCGCCAGTGGCCGCAGCATTGATCTTGCGTTTGCTCATCGATCCACTCAGTCGTCGACCGCACGGCGATCGCGAAGCGCATGTGCGATCGTTCCCGCATCCACGTACTCCAGCTCGCTGCCGACCGGTACGCCCCGTGCGAGCCGCGTCACCTTCAGGCCCCGCGCACGGAGCAGCTCGCCGATGTAGTGCGCGGTCGCCTCGCCCTCCTGCGTGAAGTTGGTCGCCAGAATGACCTCGCGAACCACTCCGTCGCAGGCCCTGGTGACCAGCCGGTCGAGGTTGATGTCCTTGGGACCTATGCCGTCGAGTGGCGAAAGCCTGCCCATCAGCACGAAGTACAGGCCGCTGTACGACAGGGTCTGCTCGACCATCAACTGGTCGGACGGCGTCTCGACCACGCACAGTAGCCCGGAATCGCGCCGCGGCGACGCACAGGTCTCGCAGATCTCGAGCTCTGTGAACGTGTTGCAGCGCGCGCAATGCCTGATCCGCTCGACGGCTTCCGACAGCGCGCGCGAGATCATCTGCGCCCCTTCGCGGTCATGCTGCAGCAGGTAGTAGGCGAAGCGCTGCGCCGATTTCGGCCCGACTCCGGGCAGGCGCTTGAACGCCGCCGTCAACAGGTCGAGCGCGGCCGGTGCCTTCAATTCGAGTCTCTTGCGCGGTTCAGAACGGGAGCTTGAAGCCCGGCGGCAGCGGCAGGCCCGCCGTCACGTTGCCCATCTTCTCCTGCGCGGTCTGCTCGGCCTTGCGCAACGCGTCGTTGACGGCCGCAACGACCAGGTCCTCGAGCATGTCCTTGTCGTCGGCGAGCAGGCTGGGATCGATGGTGACCCGCTTGACGTCGTTGCGGCAGGTGACGACCACCTTGACCAGTCCGGCGCCCGACTGCCCCTCCACTTCCACCTGCGCGAGTTGCTCCTGCATCTTGCGCATGTTGTCCTGCATCTGCTGCGCCTGCTTCATCAGCCCGGCCAGTTGTCCCTTCATCATGGATCGCTCATCTCCTGTGTTGAAACCGCGGCCGTTCCGCGGTCATGGATCGATCGGCTTGACCGAATCGGGCACGATCCGGCCGTCGAAATCGCTCAGCAGCGTCTGCACGAACGGGTCGGATTCGATCGCGGCGCGCGCCTGGTCGAGCCGCTCCGATTGTTGCTGGCTCAGGGCGGCGGCCGCGGTTTGACCGTTGACCGCACCCACTTCCACGCTGAGTCTGACCGGCCCGCCGAAGTATGCCGACAGCGCGTCCCGGACCTTGTTGACGGTCAGCGGCTCCGACAAAGGCCGGATCGGCACCCGGACCCGAAACGACAGGCCCTCGTGCTCTATCAGCTCGCTTTGCTGCATGAATTGCCGGGAAAAGCCGCTGACCGGCAGCGCCGTCGCCAGCGCCGGCCAGTCGCCATCGAAGGCAGGCCGCACGGCGCGCGGCCGCTGTTCGGCCTCGTACGATTCGGCGCCAGGCGCGTCGCCTGCACGGGCATCACCCCCGCGGGCATCCCGCGCGCGCTGATCGGCGGCGCGCGCGACGCCTGCCCGCGCCACGACCGGGCCCGCAGCCGGATGGAGCTTCGTGTTCGCCGACCTCGGGGCCTGCGCCGCCCTGGCCGCTGCCGAGCCGGCTGCCATCGCAGCGGCACGCGCCTGCCCCGAACCCGCCTGCCCCGAACCCGCCTGCCCCGAACCCGCCGACCCCGAACCCGCCGACCCCGGACTCGAGACGCCGGCATCGACCGGACTGAAGGCCAGCAGGCGCAGCAGCGTCATCGTGAAGCCGGCGTGCTCGTCGGGCGCGAGCTGCAAATCGCGGCCCCCATGGATCGCAATCTGATAGTAGACCTGCAGTGCCTCGGGCGCGATCGCCTGCGCATACCTCTGGATGGCCTCGCCGTCCTCGGTATCGCCGAGCGCCCCGACCTGGGCGAGTGCGATGCGTTGCAGCCAGGCGGCCAGGTCCATGAGCGTGCGGCCGAACGGCGCGTTGCTCGACAGCATCTCGTCTGCGACCGCAACGAGCCCGGGACCGTCGCCTTCGAGCAACGCGTCGAGGACCCGCTGCAGATAGCGTCGGTCGACCACGCC
>JAHEDO010000007.1:3795-28786 GCA_024641185.1 Burkholderiaceae bacterium
TCCTGCTCGCGCACCGCTCCACCGCCGTAGGAAATCGCCTGGTCGAGCAGCGACAGCGCGTCGCGCATGCTTCCGGCTGCCGCCCGTCCGATCTGCGACAGGGCAGGCGCTTCGAACGCGATTCCCTCGGCGTCGAGCACCTTGGCCAGGTGCTGAGCGACCATCGCCGGCGCCATGTTCTTCAGGTTGAACTGCAGACACCGCGACAGCACCGTCACCGGCACCTTCTGCGGGTCCGTCGTGGCCAGGATGAACAGCACGTGCGGCGGCGGTTCCTCGAGCGTCTTGAGCATCGCGTTGAACGCATGCGTCGAGAGCATGTGAACCTCGTCGATCACGTAGACCTTGTAGCGCCCCACCGCCGGGGCGTAGACCGCGTTGTCGAGCAACTGTGCCATCTCGTCGACGCCGCGATTGGAGGCGGCGTCGAGCTCCAGATAATCCGGGAAGCGCCCCTCGTCGATCTCGACGCAGGCACCGCACTTTCCGCACGGACGGGCGCTGACCCCGGTCTCGCAGTTCAGCGACTTGGCGAGGATCCGGGCGATCGTGGTCTTGCCGACGCCGCGCGTGCCGGTGAACAGGTAAGCGTGGTGCAGGCGCCCGGTATCCAGGGCGTGCGTGAGCGCGCGCACGACATGTTCCTGGCCGACCAGCGATGCGAAGTCTCGCGGCCGCCATTTCCTGGCAAGCACCTGATGTGTCATTCGGCGGATCTCTCGGCAGCGTCAGGCGGGCTCGAATCCACATGCCGCGTCCGAGGCGGCCCTTTGGCAAGGGGCGAGCCGGGACCCCGGCACTCACGGTGAATGACTATGGCTGCTTCCTTCCGGACCTGACCAGATTCGCCACGCCGCAATGCGGGGGGGCCCGCCCGCTCCGATTCTAACAGCCGCCCGCGCCGCGGCCGGCCGCTGGGCTCGCCGGCGACGACGGCTGGCACCCCGAAGTGCGGGTCGCCGCCCGGTGTGGTATTTTTCCAGCCGTTCAGAAGGAATAAATCATGGCAATCAAGCACGTTTCCGACGCCAGCTTCGAGCAGGACGTCCTGAAGTCAGAGTCCCCTGTCCTCGTGGACTACTGGGCCGAGTGGTGCGGCCCCTGCAAGATGATCGCGCCGATCCTCGAGGAGGTGTCGCGCGACTACGAGGGGCGGTTGCAGGTCGCCAAGGTCAACGTCGACGAGAACCAGGCCGTGCCCGCCAAGTACGGGATCCGGGGAATCCCGACCCTGATGCTCTTCAAGAACGGCGCCCAGGTGGCGATCAAGGTGGGCGCGTTGTCGAAATCGCAACTCACCCTCTTTCTGGACAGCCATCTCTGATTCGTTGTAATCTCGCGGCACGCGCGAAAGCGCTGCCGCCGCCACAGCCCGCGCCCCGCGGGCTGTCCGGTTCCGCGGGCAACTTGACCGCCCGAAGCCCCGTGCCCCACTGATATTCCCGGCAGACGCCGGAGGGCTTGCGCAGCAGCTTGACGCCGTTCCGCGTTTTCCGCCCTTTCAGGCCACCCGTTCCCAGATGATTTTCCGATCCCCGCGGGGAGATTGACTCAATGCACCTTTCCGAACTGAAGGCGCTGCACGTATCGCAGCTTATCGAAATGGCCACGACGCTGGAGATCGAGAATCCCCAGCGGATGCGCAAGCAGGAGCTGATGTTCGCGATGCTCAAGCGCAAGGCCAAGACCGGCGAAACCATCTTCGGCGACGGTTGCCTCGAGGTGCTGCCCGACGGCTTCGGGTTCCTGCGCTCGCCCGAGACGTCCTATCTCGCGAGCACGGACGACATCTACATCTCGCCGTCGCAGATCCGCCGCTTCAACCTGCACACCGGCGACACGATCGAAGGCGAGGTACGCACGCCCAAAGAGGGCGAACGCTACTTCGCGCTGGTCAAGGTCGACAAGATCAACGGCGAGTCGCCCGAGGCGAGCAAGCACAAGATCCTGTTCGAAAACCTCACGCCGCTGCACCCGAACCGGGTGATGACGCTGGAACGCGACATCAAGGCGGAGGAGAACATCACCGGGCGGATCATCGACATGATCGCCCCGATCGGCAAGGGCCAGCGCGGACTGATCGTCGCGCCGCCCAAGGCCGGCAAGACGGTGCTGATGCAGCACATCGCACACGCCATCACCACCAACCACCCGGACGTGACGCTGATCGTTCTTCTGATCGACGAACGTCCCGAGGAGGTCACCGAGATGAGCCGCTCGGTGCGTGGCGAAGTCGTCGCGTCGACCTTCGACGAGCCGGCCACGCGCCACGTGCAGGTCGCCGAGATGGTGATCGAGAAGGCCAAGCGCCTGGTCGAGCACAAGCGCGACGTGGTGATCCTGCTAGATTCGATCACCCGACTGGCGCGCGCCTACAACACGGTGGTGCCCGCGTCGGGCAAGGTGCTCACGGGCGGCGTGGACGCCAACGCGCTGCAGCGGCCCAAGCGGTTCTTCGGCGCAGCGCGCAACATCGAGGAAGGCGGCTCGCTGACCATCATCGCCACCGCCCTGATCGATACCGGCAGTCGGATGGACGAGGTCATCTACGAGGAGTTCAAGGGCACCGGCAACATGGAACTGCACCTGGACCGCCGGATGATGGAGAAGCGCGTCTACCCGGCGATCAACATCTCGCGGTCGGGCACCCGCCGCGAGGAACTGCTGATCAAGGCCGACGCACTGCAGAAGATCTGGATCCTGCGCAAGCTGCTGCACGACATGGACGAGATCGCGGCGATGGAGTTCCTGCTCGACAAGATGCGCCAGACCAAGAGCAACCAGGAATTCTTCGACATGATGAAGCGGGGCGGATAACCCGCGGGGCACCCCCCGCACGGATGTTCGCGCGCCGGCGGTTGCCTGCTGCAGCCTATTCCACTTATAATCTCGGGCTTGCCCGAATTCGCCCGCCGGTCCACGGCGCGCGGTCGGTGCGCTGAAAGGATCGACCATGAAACCCGGCATTCACCCCAACTACCGCGAAGTCGTCTTCGTCGACGTCTCCACCGGCTTCAAGTTCGTCACTCGCTCGACGATCAGCACGCGCGAGACGATCAAGATGGAAGACGGCAAGGAGTACCCGATGTTCAAGCTGGACGTCACCTCCGAGTCGCACCCGTTCTACACCGGCGCGCAGCAGCGGATCATCGAGACCGGCCGCGTCGAGAAGTTCCGCCAGAAGTTCGCGCGCTCCGGCAAGGCGGACTGATCCGCCCGCTCGGCAGCCGAGCGGTCTCCCCCGACACGCCTCGAAGAACTCCGGGGTCGCGCCGGAACGAGGCCGGACCCGTCACTCGACAGGACCGGCCCGCAGCGAACGAGGCAGCGAAAGCTGCCTTTTTTGTTTATCGTGGCGGCGATGCGCCCATTTCTGGTCACTGAACTGCAGGCGGGCAAGCTCCCGCGGTGGGGCCTGCTGCTGCTTTGCCTGTTGTACATCGTGCCGGGGTTCGTCGGGCGAGACCCCTGGCGCTACGGCGATGCCGCGGGCTTCGGCGTCGCGCTGACCATGGCCCGGGGCGACGCCTCCGACTGGCTGCTCCCCAACATCGCCGGCGAACCGGTCTACGACGAGGGGCCCCTGCCGTTCTGGGTCGGCGCGGCGCTGGCGCGTCTGCTGCCGTTCATCTCCGAGCATACGGCGGCGCGCAGCGCCGCTGCCGCGGGAATCGCGTTGCTCTTCGTGGTCTTCTGGTACGCCGTCTATTCGCTGTCGAAGCGACCGGGGCTGATGCCCTCGGATCCGTTCGGCGCGTCCGCCACGCGAGTGGATTTCGGACGGGCGATCGCCGACAGTGCCTTGCTGGTGCTGATGGCAACGCTGGGCGTGATCGCGCGAGTGCATGAGACCACCGGACAGGCCGCCCAGCTGACGATCGGCGCGTTCTTTCTCTTCGGGGCAGCCACCGCGCTGTACCGCCCGACGCGGGGCGGGCTGATCGCGGGCGCGGCGATCGGCGCGACCGTCATGACCCGCGGCCTGCTCCCGGCGTTCGCGCTGACGGCCTGCGCGGCCGCGCTGCCGCTGGTCTCGCGCGACTACCGGCTGGTCGCCGCGCGCTGGCTCGCGACGACGCTGCTCGCCGGCACGCTCATCGGTCTGGCCTGGCCGCTGGCGCTGCTCGGGGCGGGGCAGCCCGGCACCGAGCATCTCGCGGGCTGGCTGGCATGGAATCGCGCCCAGCTGACCGGCCCGACGCTCGACAGCGCGCAGGATATCGCCCGGACACTGCCGTGGTACTTCTGGCCTGCCTGGCCGATGGCGTTCTGGGCCCTGTACCGCTGGCGCGGACGCATCGGCGAACCCGCAGTCGCCCTGCCGCTGACCAACCTGGCCACCGGCGCGGTGGTGGCGCTGGTCCTGACCGAGGCGCCCGACGATCTGCTCCTTCGGCTCGCGCTGCCGCTCGCGATGCTCGCCGCGGCCGGCTTGCCCACGCTGGCGCGCAGCGTCGTGTCCCTGCTCGACTGGTTCGCGGTGATGACCTACAGCGTGATCAGCTTCGTCGTCTGGGCCTACTGGATCGCCTTCGTCACCGGCTTCCCCCCGCGCATGGCCTTCAGCGCAAGGCGAATCGCGCCCGGCTTCGAGCCGGACTGGATCGTGATCGACATCGTGCTCGGCGTGCTGGCGACCGTCGGCTGGGCGCTGCTGGTTCGCTGGAGAGTGTCGCGACAGCCGCCGATGCTCTGGCGGGCGGTCGTGCTGTCAAGTTCGGGCCTAGTGGTCGCCTGGTTCCTTCTGATGACACTTTGGCTGCCCGTCTTCAACGTACGCAATACCTACCGGGACGTGTCACGGCAGGCGGCCAGTGCCCTCGGTGACCGGTACGACTGCGTCGCGACCGAGCGGCTCGGCCGCGCGCAGAGGGCGAGCCTCCAGTACTTCGGTGACTTCCGCTTCGGTGCACCGGATCGCAGCTGCGGCTGGCGCATCGTTCAGGACGAGGGGCCACTGGCCCGCACCCAGGCGAGCGTCGAACCCGGCTGGCGGCTCGTATGGGAGGGCAGCCGACCACACGACGACGACGAGCGTCTGCGGCTCTACCAGCGTCTTCGCTGAAGCGACGATGCGCCGCGCGATCCTGAAGCTCGCCTGGCCGGTGTTCATCGGCCAGCTCGCGGTCATGCTCAACGGGGTCATCGACACGCTGATGACCGGCCGGCTCTCACCCGAGCACATGGCCGCGATCGGACTCGGCGCGAGCATCTACGTCAGCGTCTACATCGGACTGATGGGCACGCTGCTGGGTCTGTCGCCGATCGTCGGACAGCATTTCGGCGCGGGCCGTTTCGAGGAGATAGGCGCGTCGTTCAGGCAGGCCGTCTGGCTCGCGCTCGCGCTCGCGGTGCCCGGATGCGCCGCGCTGATCTGGAACGACCCCTGGCTGTCGTTCAGCGCCCCGCCGCCCCACGTCGCGGAGATGACCCGCGGCTACCTCTGGGCGACGGCAGCCGGCCTGCCCGCGGCGCTGCTGTTTCGCACCTTCAATGCCCTGAACGTCGCCATTTCCCGGCCGCGCGTCGTGATGTACGTGAATCTCTGCGGCGTCGCGCTGAAGGTGCCGTTGAACGCGCTCTTCATCTTCGGCTGGGACGCCGTCGGACTCGACCCGCTGGGAGGCGTCGGCTGCGGCGTGGCGACCGCGGTGATCGCGTGGCTGACGGTCGCCGTGGCGCTGGCGTGGCTCGCGCTGGACCGGTACTACGCCCTGTTCGCGCTGACCCGGTGGAGCCCCCCGCAGTGGGCGAGGATGCGCGAACTGCTGGCCCTGGGCATCCCGATCGGCGCGGCGTACATGGTCGAAGTCACCTCGTTCACCTTCATGGCGATGTTCGTGGCGCGACTCGGACCCACCGCCGCCGCCAGCCATCAGGTGGCGGCCAATCTCGCGGGCGTCTGCTACATGGTCGGCCTGGGAATCGCCCACGCGACCAGCACACTGGTGGCGCAGTCGATCGGCGCCGGCAAGCGGCGCCGAGCGCGCAGTTACGCGGTGAACGGCCTGCGGATGGCGCTGGTCGCGGCGCTCGCCACCGTGACGCTGCTACTGGCCGGCGCGTCGCCGATCGCGCGGGCCTATTCGACCGACGCCTCGGTGGTGCGCGCGAGTTTTTCGCTGATCACGATCGTGGCGCTCTTCCACCTGTTCGACAGCCTTCAGACTCAGCTCGGGTTCATCCTGCGCGCCTACAAGGTCGCCGTCAGGCCGATGATCGTCTACCTCGTGTCGATGTGGGCCATCGGACTGGGCGGAGGGTACTGGCTCACCTTCCGGCCCCCGCCCGGCTCGCTCCTCGGAAAACTGGGCGGGATCTCGTCCGGCGCCCTGGGCTTCTGGGTCGCAGCGTTCGTCGGACTGATCATCGCGACGCTCGGGCTGGCCGTGCTGCTCGCCCGGATCTGGCGCGCCGAGCGACGACCCGTGCCCACTGCCTGACCCGGAGCGCCGGCACCGCCGGCGCGCAAAGCGCCGGTCCACCGAGGCCCGACGACTCCGACGACTCCGACGACTCCGACGACTCCGACTACTCCGACGACTCCGGCGACGCCGGTTCCGACGTCTGCGGCGGCGGCGTTCCGATGAACCGCTCCCTGTAGTAACGCATCTCGTCGATCGATTCACGGATGTCGGCAAGCGCCGTGTGCGCGCTACGCTTGAGGAAGCCGCGCGCGATCTCGGGTTGCCAGCGCTTGCACAGTTCCTTGAGCGTGCTCACGTCCAGGTTCCGATAGTGGAACCACGACTCGAGCCTCGGCATGTAGCGCGCCATGAAGCGGCGGTCCTGGCAGATCGAATTCCCGCACATCGGCGACTTGCCTGCCGGAACGAGCGGCGCGAGAAACTCGATCAGCAGGGACTCGGCGTCCGCCTCGGTGATCCGCGACGCACGCACACGCTCGGTCAGCCCCGAGCGACCGTGAGTCGAGGTGTTCCACTGGTCCATGCCCTGGAGCACCGAGTCGGGCTGGTGCACCGCGATCGCCGGTCCCTCGACGACCACGTTCAGCTGGCTGTCGGTCACGACCAGTGCAACCTCGATGATTCGATCGACCTCGGGCCGCAGGCCGGTCATCTCCATGTCGACCCAGATCAGCCAGCTGTCGTTCGGTCCTCGCGTGCTCGCGGAAACTGCGTCGTCTGAAGGGGAAAGCGCTTGTGCCATAATTTTCTCCGACCCGAATTCTGTCACACCGGAACGCCCGCCCCTTCCACGTTGTCCGCCATCGCCTTCAGCTACCTGTTCGTCGCGGCACTCGCGTTGACGCTGAGCCTCAAGTTCTGGCTCGCGACGAGGCAGGTTCGGCATGTCGCGCGTCACCGCGACTCGGTCCCCGCCGAGTTCGCCGATCGTGTGCCGCTGGTGGCTCACCGGCGCGCCGCCGATTACACGATCGCGCGGGTGCGGCTCGGATTGCTCGAGCTGGTCCTCGGCACCATCGTCCTGGTCGGATTCACCTTGCTGGGCGGGCTGCAGCTGCTGCACCTGGCGCTGGCGTCGACGTTGCCCGACGGCCCCTTCGTACGCCAGCTGCTGCTGCTCGCCGCGGTCGTGCTGATCTCGGGCCTGCTGGAGCTGCCGCTTTCCTGGTATCGCCAGTTCAGGCTCGAAGAGCGGTTCGGCTTCAACCGGATGACCATGCGGTTGTGGCTCGCGGACATCGCCAAGGGCACGGTCGTGTCGGTCGCGCTGGGACTGCCGCTGGCCGCCGCAGTCCTCTGGCTGATGCGTCGCGCGGGCGACGACTGGTGGCTCTGGGTGTGGGCGCTCTGGATGGCGTTCAACGTCTTCGTGCTGATCCTGTACCCGACCGTCATCGCACCGATCTTCAACAAGTTCGAGCCGCTGGCCGACGGACCGGTGCGCCGCCGTGTGGAGGCGCTCCTCGAGCGGTGCGGCTTCGCCTCCAAGGGGCTGTTCGTGATGGACGGCAGCCGCCGCTCCGCCCACGGCAACGCCTACTTCACCGGGCTGGGCCGGGCGAAGCGCATCGTCTTCTTCGACACGCTGCTCTCGCGCCTGAGCGGAGAGGAGGTGGAAGCGGTGCTCGCTCACGAACTCGGCCACTTCAAGCGGCGACATGTGACCAAGCGGGTGATCGCGAGCTTTGCACTCAGCCTTGCGGGGCTGTGGCTGCTCGGTCAGCTCGCACAGCAGCCCTGGTTCTACCAGGGGCTCGGCGTCACGGTGACCGAAGATCGCGAGGCGCTGGCGCTCATCCTGTTCTTCCTCGCGCTGCCGTCGTTCACCTTCGCCCTGCAGCCGCTGGCGAGCCTGCTTTCGCGCAGGCATGAATTCGAGGCGGACGCGTTCGCCGCAAGCCAGGCGAACGCGCAGGACCTGGTCAGTGCGCTGGTGAAACTGTACGAGGACAACGCGTCGACGCTGACCCCGGACCCGGTGCATTCGGCGTTCTACGACTCGCACCCCCCGGCGGCGCAGCGCATCGGGCGACTGAATCGTCTGGCCCCGCACCCCGTGCGCGCGGTCGCCTGAGCCGCGTCGCGAGGAGTTCGCATGAATGCGACGAAGCCGGTTCTCGAGCGCGCGCAACTGGTGATGGGCAAGTGCGTCGCGCTGCACATCGGTGACGCGTACACCGAGGCCGAGGTCGATGCGCAGCTGCTCGAGCTGCCCGACTGGCGCAGGAGCGACGCGGCGATCGAGCGCAGCTTCGCGTTTCGCGATTACTACGAGACCATCGCGTTCGTGAATGCACTGGCCTGGATGGCACATCGCGAGGATCACCACCCCGAACTGACCGTCGGCTACAACCGGTGTCGCGTGCGCTGGAGCACGCACTCGACGGGCGGCGTCTCGCACAACGACTTCATCTGCGCCGCAAAGACCGACGCGGTGTTCGGCATCGGCAGCAATTGACTTCGGCAACCGTCGTCGCCGGCTTCGGCCGGCACCTGCTGGTCAGCACGGACGCCGGCGAGCAGATGGCCGCGGTCACACGCGGGCGCAATGCGCGTGTCGCAGTCGGCGACCGGGTGCGCATCACGGCGCTCGGCGCGGGACAGGTGGTGATCGAATCGGTGGACACGCGGCGCAACGAGTTCAAACGCAGCGACGCCGCGCGTTCGAAGATGATCGCTGCCAACCTCGATCAAGCGGGCGTGGTGATCGCCCCTCAACCGCCGTTCTCGGAGGAACTGCTGCTGCGTGTGCTGATCGCCGCGGGCGCCGAAGGCATTCCGATCGCGCTCGTGCTGAACAAGTGCGACCTGACGCAGGCGCGCGCAGCGATCGAGACGCGGATGCAAGCGTATCGCCGGCTCGGCTATCGCGTGATCGAATGCGCGGCGCGCGCCGATCCCGAAGGCACCCGGGCGGCGCTCCAGCCGTGGCTCGCCGGCCAGCGCACGCTGCTTCTGGGGGAGTCGGGCATGGGCAAGTCGACGCTGATCAACTGCCTGGTGCCCGAGGCGGGCCTGCGCACCCGCGAGATCTCGGAAGCGCTCGGGTCGGGCCGCCACACGACGACCTTCACCCGGATGTTCGAGCTGCCCGGCGCCGGCGGTGGCGTGATCATCGACTCGCCCGGCTTCCAGAGCTTCGGCCTGGAACACCTGTCCGTATCTCAGCGCGTGCATGCGATGCCCGAGTTTGCGCCGCTGCTGGGGAAATGCCGGTTCCACAATTGCACGCACCGCGAGGAACCCGGCTGCGCGATCCGGGCCGCCTCGCAAGACGGAACCGTCGACCCGATTCGCTACCGGTTGTTCGTGCGCCTGACCGATCAGTCGCAGTCGCAGTCGCTCGCTCGGGCGAATCCGCGCCGCGCCTGACCTTTCTGCGACGCGCCACGACGCGCTTCGAAGGGTTCCGCCGCTAGCGGCCCAGCCAGGTCGCGATCGTGAGCATCGCGTACAGCGAAACCCAGAGCACCACCGATCGCCAGACCAGGCCGACCGCGCTGCGCAGCCCGTCGATCCCGGGTTCACCGCCTTGCGGCTCGTAGCCCTGCATCGTGTCCTGGGCCCACCGCGCCTCGAGCGCCGGATCGGCGATCCTCAGGCCCAGCGCCCCTCCGCCAGCGGCCAGCAGAAGCGCGCGCTGGTCGTCGCCGGTGCCGGCGGCGAGCGCACCCCGCCAGGCGTAGACCGCGTCCTCGAAGCTGCCGGTGATCGCGAACCCCGCGGTGGTCATGCGGATCGGCAGCCAGTCGATCACCCGATACGCGGTCTGCGCGAACCGGCCGTAGTCGTCGTCAGCATCCGACCAGCGCCGCGCCAGCATTTCGGCAAGACGATAGATCACCGGGCCGATCGGACCGGGCAGCAGCACGTACCAGAACAACGGGCCGAACACGTGGCGATGGGAGGCGACGAGCGCATTGGCGATGGTCAGCCGGCAGATCTCCACGACCGATGCGTCGGCCGCGTCGAACCCGGGATCTTCGCGCCGCAGCCATTCCTGCAGCGTGCGTCTCGCGGCCTCGACGTCGCCGGATGCGAGAAAGAGCTGGATCTCGGTGAACGGATGGCTGAACTGACGGAAGCCGACGGTGTAGTACAGGACCGCCACATGCAGGCAGAGCACGGCGACCGGGTGAATCAGCCCGAGCAGCCAATCCAGCAGGCCGACGAGCAGCAGCGCCCCCGCGACGAGCACGCCCCAGCCCACTGCGCCGTGGCGGCGCTCGCCGGCGTTGGTCGCCCCCCTCAACAGGCCTGCCAGCTCCCCGAGCGCGCGATGCGCCAGGTTGTCCGCCGGCAACGGGCGACCCTGCTCGATCAGCAGCGCGAGGATGAGTGCGAGGAATCCCATGGGATTCGATGCTATCAGCCGGCGGGCGCCAACAGGGCGGCGGTGGTCAGGCGATCAGCAATCGGTAGACGTTGCGCAACATCGCGGCCGTTGCGCCCCAGATGAAGTACTCGCGCTGGCGCGTCTCGCAGCGGTAAGGCATCGCGTAGAAGATGCGGTCGATCTCACCATGGACCACCCTGCGGCGCTCGTGATGGCGCGGATCCATCAGGAATTCCAGCGGCACTTCGAAAGCCTCCGCGACCTCGAAGGCGTCGAGCCGCAGGTCGAAACCGGGCTCGATCAGGCCGATGACCGGCGTGACACGGTAGCCGGTGCCTGTCAGGTAATCGGGCAACTCGGCCAGGATCTCGACGCGCTCGGGAGCGAGTCCGATCTCCTCGTGTGCTTCCCGCAGTGCGGTGGCGACTGCGGAGCCGTCGGTCGGATCGGTCCTCCCGCCAGGGAAGGCCACCTGCCCTGCGTGATCGTGAAGATGGGCGGTGCGCTCGGTGAGCAGCACCGTGGCGCCGGACGCATGCGTGACGATCGGTACCAGCACCGCCGCCGGTCGCGGGGGGCCGGCTTTCAGCCGAAAGCGATCCCCGTCGAGTTCCGGCTCCCAGCGCGGCGGGTTGCCGAAGCGCTCTCGCAGCGCCGGCACCAATAGCCGCTCCGCCGACACTGCCGGCAGTAGTGCGTCGAAGCCCTCGACCGGCACCTGCCGAGGGTCGAACTGGGGGATGCTGCTCAGGGTTTGCGGCGCGCGCATGGCGCAGCGAACGCTGCCGACCGCCGTCAGGCGGCCTTGTTCGCGCCCCGCAGCTGCAGCTTCTCTTTGATCCGCGCCGACTTGCCCGAACGGCTGCGCAGGTAGTAGAGCTTGGCCCGGCGAACGTCGCCCCGACGCTTGACTTCGATCTTGGCGATCAGCGGCGAGTAGGTCTGGAAGGTCCGCTCGACGCCCTCTCCCGAGGAGATCTTGCGAACGATGAACGACGAGTTCAGGCCGCGATTGCGTTTGGCGATGACCACGCCTTCGTAGGCCTGGACCCGCTTGCGCGTTCCCTCGACCACGTTCACGCTGACGATCACGGTGTCACCTGGGGCGAAGGCCGGAATGGTCTTGCCAAGGCGCGTGATCTCTTCCTGCTCGAGTTGCTGAATCAGATCCATCAGTTGCTCCGTGGCCATCGTGCGCCGGGTTGTTGGGGAATATCGCACCGCAGCTCGACGAGCGGACGCGGGGCAGGTGTTCCGGGCAGAGGATGGCATTCGCCCGCTGCAACCGGACCCGCACGGCGGCGGCATCCAGTGATTGCGGACAGCCTTAAATTATAGCTTACTTCGTTTCATTTTGTCGCTCGCCCGGCGACTGCGCGAGCGCTGCGAGGAATCGCTCGTCCTCGGGCGTCAGCAGGCCGTCGCGGCGCGCGCGCGCGATCAGATCCGGTCGGCGTGACGCCGTGGCCGCCAGCGACTGCTCGCGTCGCCAGCGCGCGATCCGCGCGTGATGGCCAGACAGCAGGACCTCGGGAACCGGAACGCCCTCGAAGACTTCCGGACGCGTGAAATGGGCGCAGTCGAGCAGCCCGTCGGCGAACGAGTCCTGCCGGGCGGAGCGCTCGTCGTTGAGAACGCCCGGCAGGAGCCTGACAGTCGCGTCGATCAGCATCATCGCGGGCAGTTCTCCGCCGGAGACCACGAAATCGCCGATCGACAGCTCTTCGTCGACATGACGCTCGACCAGGCGCTCATCGACGGCTTCGTAGCGGCTTGCCAGCAGCGTGACTGCTTCCAGCGCCGTCAGTTCCTGCACCCGCCGATGCGTCAGCGGCCGCCCGCGCGGCGACAGGTGGATGACCGGACCGCGCGCCAGGCCCACGGCCCCCTGATCCGCGGCGATCGCTGCCAGCGCGGCGGTCAGCGGTTCGGCGAGCATCACCATGCCCGGCCCGCCGCCGTAGGGCCGATCATCGACGGACCGGTAGGCGTCTTTCGCGAAATCGCGCGGATTCCAGCAACGCAGCTGCCAGAGTCCCCGCTCGAGCGCGCGTGCGCTGACGCCGTGACGGCTGATCGCGTCGAACATCGGCGGAAAGATCGTGATGACGTCGAAGCGGATCATGCGAGATCGCGAAGCGGGACGGGTTCCCGCTCAGTAATCCAATTGCCATTCGGCGACGATCGCGCGGGCTTTCAGGTCGACGCTGACGATGTGCGCGTCGACGAAGGGGATCATCCTCTCGACCCCGAGTTCGTCGCGCAGCACCAGGATCGGATGCGCGCCGTGATCCTCGACCGCGTCGACCCGGCCCAATGCATCGCCCTGCGGATTGACGACACTGCAACCGACCAGGTCGATCCAGAAGACCTCGTCCGGACGATCGCGCGGAAAATCCGCGCGACTGACGCGCAATGTCAGCCCCTTCAGCGCCAACGCCGCCTCTCGGGTCTCGACCCCGGTCGGCCGGGCAACGATCGTCGCGCTGTGCACGCGAGCGCGCTCCACCGCAAGCGAGCGGCCGTCGGGCAGCCACCAGCGCCTGCTGGTTCGAAGCACCGATTCATGCGGATCGTTGAACGGGGCGATCTTGACCCAGCCCCGGATGCCGTAGGCATCGATGACGCGGCCGACCTCGACGAGGTCGGCCGGCGGTGATTCGGGTACGGTTCCGGGCGGCAGCGGCTGCCCGGAGGTGTCACGCACCTCAGACGGCCTGCGCCTTGGAGTAGCCCCGGACAAGGCGCTCGACCGTCGGCGACAGCTGTGCACCGTGCTCTTTCCAGTATGCGATCCGGTCCAGCGCGATGTTCAGCCCGGTCTCACCGCCAGCGGCCACCGGGTTGTAGTACCCGACGCGCTCGATGAAGCGACCGTCTCGACGGTCCCGCTTGCTGGCTGCGACGATGTTGAAGAAGGGGCGCCTCTTGGCGCCGCCACGGGAAAGACGAATGACAACCATGCGGCCCTCGGCAATTGCTCGATTCGAAAAAGCTCGATTCGAAAAACCCGTAATTGTAACCCCGGCGGCCGGGATCTACAAACCCCGAGGAAAGCCTCGACCCAGGGACGGCATGCCGTCGGCGCTTCTACCTTAACGCCCCGAGCTCGCGAAACCGCTGCCGAGGAATCGCGCGGGTGTGCCGGCGGCAGCGCCTGGCGAGGATCCGTAGGTGGCGGGGACCCCGGGCAGCGGCCGCGCTCGTGGCGGGGGCAGGTGGTACGGAATCACGTACAGCGAACTCGGGCCGCTCTCGAACCGGTCGAGCGCGGCGCGCCGTTCGGCGTCCTCGCGGTCGATCCGCCGTTGCTCGAAGGCCTCGGACTGCTCGCGCCAGTACTGCTTCTGGGACCTGGCGGTTGCCATCGCCTCGGCGTCCGAAGAAGAAGCGAAGCTGCGGATCTCGATCGTCCGGGCGCCCGGGACCGGCTGGTCACCGAAGGTCACCCGTCCGTCCGCGCCGACCGAACGGTAGACCCGCACCGATTCGGGACCCGATTGCGCGTTCAGGCTGCCGATCGACGCTGCGCTGACCTGGGGCGGACCCTCGTTCGATCCGGATCGACCCGATTCCTGCGCGGCAGCCGACAGGTCGGCCCCGACGCTTGCGAGTCCGGCCACAGCGGCCAGTATCGCGAACCGCTTCAGGCGTGCTGGGTGCGTGCTCATCGTGGTTCCTCCGGCTTGTTCTCCGACGGCGCAGGGCCGTCGGTAGTCTCGTCGTTTGGGAACAATCCTAACTGCCCCTCGGCACCGGGTGCAACGAACAAATCGGTCCGGAGGTTCAATCTGTCACGGTTCAGGCCCAGTTTCCGGGTGGCGACGTCGAAGCGCAGGCGGATCAGTTCCGCCCATTTTCCGTGCCCCTTCATCCGGGAAAAGAAGCGGGGATCGTTGAGTCTGGTGCTTTCGTCCCCGCCGCGCATCTCGCGCAGCCGATTCAGCACTCGCTCGGCACGATCCGGGAAGTGCGCGGTCAGCCAGGCCCCGAACAGGTCCTTCAGCTCCCAGGGCAGCCGCAGCACCATGTACTGCGCGTAGCGCGCGCCCGCCTGCTGGGCCGCCTCCAGAACGCGTTCGAGTTCGGGCTCGTTCAGGAAGGGCGCGATCGGCGCGACCGACACGCCGACAGGGATCCCGGCCTCGGAGAGACGGCGGATCGTCTCCAGCCGCCGCCAGGGGGCCGCGGCGCGCGGCTCCCACAGCCTGGCGAGCCTGGCATCCAGCGTGGTGACCGTCACGAACGCCGTCGCCAGGCGATCGCGCGCCATCGGAGCCCAGAGATCGATGTCGCGTTCGATCAGCGCCGACTTGGTGATGACCGTAGCCGGATGACGCGTCTGCGCGAGCACTTCCACCAATGCGCGCGTGATTCTCCACTCGCGCTCGACCGGCTGGTACGCATCGGTGGACGATCCGATGTTGATCGGCTCGCAGCGATACGACGCCGCGGCCAGTTCCCGCTTCAGCAGCGCCGGGGCGTCGGCCTTGGCGAACAGCCTGGTCTCGAAGTCGATCCCGGGGGACAGCCCGACGTAGCTGTGGTTCGGTCGCGCATAGCAGTAGACGCAACCGTGCTCGCAGCCCCGGTAAGGGTTGATCGACAGGCTGAACGGCACGTCGGGGGAGGTGTTGCGCACGATGATCGAGCGCGCGTGCTCGACGCTCACCGTGGTTCGCAGCTCTGGCGGCTCGCCGTCGCCGCCGAACCAGCCGTCGTCGGCCGACTCGCGGCGCAAGGTCTCGAAGCGCCCCTGGGGGTTCCGGACCGCGCCGCGCCCCTTGCGGGTTGTCGGCTCCCCGCCCGGACGCGGTTCGGGCCCGGGGTGCAACTCCTGCGGCTCGAAGTCGAACGCGAACTCGGGCTCTGCCCGCACCCGGTCCGAATCGCGGTGCACGCGTGTCATTCGCCCACCGTATCTGTACGCATCAACAGTATTGTGGACGTCACCGCGGAATCCGGCAATACGGACCGGCCGAGCCCCCCGGCCCGGGTCGACGCCACCCGGAAGGGGCTGGGTCGGCTGCGGACCGATGCGCGGCAGCATCGGATCGGCTCCCCGGAGCGTGTCCCGGCCTCCGTCCGTCCGCCGCATGCTCCGCCCGGTCGAGGCTGCGCGATACCATCGCCCGATGCGAAGCACGACCCGGCCGGTCCGCTCCCTGAACAGCAACCGAAGGCTGGCGCTGGCCGCCGCAGCCACGTTCGGCCTGGCCTTGCTGGGCGGGTCGGCCATTTTCGCGCTGCACCGCACGATGCAGGTGCCGATGCAGATCGCCCCGAGAGTCGAGGCAGCCGGGACCCCGGTTGCGACGGTTTCCGCATCACCTGCGTCGCCGACGATGCCCGTGTCGCCGGTTTCAGCGACCGACACCGCACGGGAAGGCACCCCGTGGCAAGGCATTACCGGCGCGTCGTCCGATTCGCCGGTCGGCCCGCTCCCGAGGCAGGAGTCGACGCCCGTGTCACTGCGGGTGCCCCTTCCGGCCGATCCGCCGGAGCGGGGGGACAGGGCCGGCGCCGGCCGCAAAGCGGATGCTGCCCGCGCCAGGCGGAACGAAGCGGGGCGAAACACGGGCGAGGATCGGGCGGTGCGCGCGGGCAAGCCCGACGACCGACCGGGGCTGTCCCCATGGGGAGGAGAACTCGACGGGCGGGCGAACGGCTCGGCCAGACCCCGGGGATCGGCTTCAGGCGGCGCTGACGCCAACATGGCCGCCGCGCCCCCTGCCGGCACGCCGGCGGCCGCGCAGCGCTCTGCTCAGCGCCTCGAGCAGGCGCAGCAGGAGCAGTGCGCCGACACCCAGTTCATCGGACGGCTGATTTGCGGTGAACGCGTCAGACTGCGCTTCTGCCGGGACCGCTGGAACGCACACCCCGACTGCACGAGCACCGCGCCGACCCTGAACCACTGATCAGAACTGGTCCTCGGACATCGCCAGCACGCCGGACGCCCCTTCGACGATGCTCGCGGAAATTCCGGGCGCCAGCGACAGGATGTGGTCGGCGTAGAAGCGCGCGGTCGCAATCTTGGCCTGCAGGAACGCGGCGTCGGCGCTGCCTTCCTCGAGAAGCCGGTTCGCCGCCAGCGCGGCGCGCGCCATCTGCCAGCCGCACAGCACGATGCCGCACAGGCGCAGATACGGGACGCTTCCCGCGAACACCTCGCGCACGTCGGTCTTGGCGTGGCCGGCCACGTAGGCGACCGCCTGCTCGAGCGCGCTGCTCCCCGCGGCGAGCGCATTGCGCACCGCTGCGAGGTCGCCCGAGCGCGCACCATCCAGCGCCCGCTCGGTCGTTCGCACCTGCTCGATCACCGCGCGAGCGACCGCGCCACCGTCGCGCGCGGTCTTGCGACCGACGAGGTCATTGGCCTGGATCGCCGTGGTGCCCTCGTAGATCGTGAGAATTCGGGCGTCGCGATAGAACTGCGCCGCGCCGGTCTCCTCGATGAAGCCCATCCCGCCGTGCACCTGGACGCCGAGCGAGGCCGCCTCGAGGGACATCTCGGTGGACCAGCCCTTCACTATCGGCACCAGGAACTCGTAGAACGCCATGTTCTGCTTGCGCACTTCCGGATCCGCGGCGTAGTGGCCCGCGTCGCTCGCGGCCGCCGCCACGTAGGCGAGCGAGCGAGCGCCTTCGGTGAGGGCGCGCATCGTCATCAGCATCCTGCGCACGTCCGGGTGATGAATGATGCTGACCGGGCCGGAGGAGCCCGCGACGTCGCGGCTCTGGACCCGGTCGCGCGCATAGGCGACCGCCTTCTGGTAGGCACGGTCCGCGATGGCGACGCCCTGCATGCCGACCGCAAAGCGCGCCGCGTTCATCATCACGAACATGTACTCGAGGCCACGATTTTCCTGGCCCACGAGATACCCGACCGCTCCCGGCGCACCACCCTCGCCGGTGCCGACGTCGCCCTTGCCGTCGCCGAAGATCAGCACCGCGGTCGGGCTCGCCTTGATGCCCAGCTTGTGCTCGATCGACGAGCACCAGACGTCGTTGCGCGCGCCCAGGCTGCCGTCGCGGTTGACGAGAAACTTCGGCACGATGAACAGCGATATGCCCTTCACGCCCTCAGGTGCCTCGGGCGTTCTCGCGAGCACCAGATGGACGATGTTCTCGGCCATGTCGTGTTCACCGTAGGTGATGAAGACCTTCTGGCCCGTGATCCGGTAGCTGCCGTCGGGCTGGCCCACCGCCTTGGTCCGCACCATCGAGAGGTCCGAGCCGGCCTGCGACTCGGTCAGGTTCATCGTGCCGGTCCAACGGCCCTCGATCATCGGCGGGATGTAGCACTCCTGCTGTTCCTGCGAGCCTGCGGTCAGCAGCGCCTCGATGGCGCCGTCGGTGAGCAGCGGGCACAGCGCGAACGACATGTTGGCCGCGTTGAGCATCTCGATGCAAGGGGTGCCGACAAGCTTTGGCAGGCCCTGGCCGCCGAATTCCGGCGGGTGCTGAACGCCCTGCCATCCGCCGGCCGCGTACTGACCGAACGCCTCCTTGAAGCCGGGCGTCGTCGTGACCACACCGTCCGACAGCGACGACGGCTTGAGATCGCCGGTCCAGTTCAGCGGGGCGATCGTTTCCTGCACGAGCTTCGCGCACTCCTCGATCACCGCCTCGACGGTTTCGGGCGTCGCGTCCTCGCAGCCCGGCAGTCGCGCGACTTCGTCGAGACCGGCGAGTTCGTTGATCACGAACATCATGTCCTTGACCGGGGCGAAATAGCTCATCGTTTCACTCCAACGTGCGGCGGCGTCTGCGCGACGCGCCGGCGGCGCGGTTCAGCCCAGCGCGGCGACCAGTTCGGGCACGGCCTTGAACAGGTCGGCCACCAGACCGTAATCGGACACCCCGAAGATCGGCGCTTCCTCGTCCTTGTTGATAGCGACGATCACCTTGCTGTCCTTCATGCCCGCCAGGTGCTGGATCGCGCCGGAGATGCCGACCGCGAAATAGAGCTGCGGCGCGACGATCTTGCCGGTCTGGCCGACCTGCCAGTCGTTGGGCGCGTAGCCCGCATCCACCGCGGCCCGCGACGCGCCCAGCGCAGCGCCAAGCCTGTCTGCCAGCGGCTCGAGCACCTCGTGGAATTTCTCCGACGACCCCATTCCGCGGCCACCCGAAACGACGACCTTCGCGCCGGCGAGTTCGGGCCGGTCGTTCTTGGCGACCTCGCGCGAGACGAAACTCGACAGGCCCGTGTCGGCGACCGCTTCGAGCTTCTCGACCGCGGCACTGCCGCCGCTGGCCGCTGCCGCGTCGAAACCGGTGGTACGCACCGTGATCACCTTCACCGCGTCGGCCGACTGCACCGTGGCCATCGCGTTGCCCGCGTAGATCGGCCGCACGAAGGTGTCGGCGCTCTCCACGCTGGTGATCTCCGAGATCTGCGCGACGTCCAGCAGCGCGGCGACCCGCGGCGCGACGTTCTTGCCGAACGCGGTGGCAGGCGCCAGCACGTGCGAATAGTTCTTCGCGATCGCGACGACCTGCGCCGCGACGTTTTCGGCGAGGTGCTCACCGAGCTGCGCCGCGTCGGCGACCAGGACTTTCGTGACGCCCGCGACCGCGGCCGCGGCCTGCGCCGCGCCATCGCAGCTTGCGCCCGCCACCAGTACGTGGACCTCGCCGCCCGCCTGCGCCGCCGCGGTGACTGTGTTCAGCGTGCCCGCCTTCAGCGACGCGTTGTCGTGTTCTGCAATGACCAGAGCTGCCATGGAATGCCTCTCGCTACTGTTCGATGTTGTTCGACGGTTCGTGCCCGGGCGCTGCCGATCGACCGCCCGCGGCGACCGATCGCGCGCAGTCCGGCCTCAGATGACCTTTGCCTCGTTCTTCAGCTTGTCGACCAGCGCCGCCACGTCGGCGACCTTGATGCCGGCCTTGCGCGCCGGCGGATCGGACACCTTCAGCGTCTTCAGCCGGGGCGCCGGGTCCACGCCGAGGTCGGCAGGCTTGAGCACGTCGAGCTGCTTCTTCTTGGCCTTCATGATGTTGGGCAGCGTCACGTACCGCGGCTCGTTCAGGCGCAGGTCGGTGGTGACCACCAGCGGCAGCTTCGTCGAGATCACCTCCAGGCCGCCGTCGACCTCGCGGGTGACCTGGGCCTTGCCATCGGCGATCTCGACCTTCGAAGCGAAGGTGGCCTGCGCGTAGCCGCCCAGTGCCGCGAGCATCTGCCCGGTCTGGTTGGCGTCGTCGTCGATGGCCTGCTTGCCCAGGATCATCAGCTGCGGCTGCTCCTTGTCGGCCACGGCCTTGAGCAGCTTCGCGACCGCCAGCGGCTGCAGTTCCGCGTCGGTCTCGACCAGGATCGCCCGGTCGGCGCCGATGGCCAGCGCGGTGCGCAGCGTCTCCTGGCACGAAGTCAGGCCACAGCTCACCGCGATCACCTCGGTGGCGACGCCCTTCTCGCGCAGGCGCACCGCCTCCTCGATCGCGATCTCGTCGAACGGGTTCATCGACATCTTGACGTTGGCGATGTCCACGCCGCTGCCGTCGCTCTTGACGCGGACCTTGACGTTGTAGTCGACCACGCGCTTCACGGGTACCAGGATCTTCATCGCTGTTCTCGTCGCTCTCGGGTTAAAACGCGATTATAGAGACTCGGGTTCAGGCATCGGGTTCAGTCGGCCAGGTGCCTGCCGAGGATCTTTCGTCAACTTTAGTTGACAAATTGAATGCTACGCCTGCACAATCCCAATGTCAACATTAGTTGACAATACGATCAAAATCGAACGTAAAGACGCAGATCCACGCAAGATGGGAACCCCCAACCTGAAGCAACTGCTGCTCGAACGCTCCGACTGGTTCGCACGCGAGATCATGAAGGGCGTCAAGCGCAGCGACTTCGCCTTCATCACGCCGGCGCAGAGCCGGCTGCTCGCGCACATGGGCGGCAAGCCGATGAGCATGGCCGAGCTCGCGCGCCGGCTCGCCATCTCTCGCCAGGCGGTACACAAGACCGTGACCGAACTGGTCCGCCGGGGAATCCTCGAAGTGCGGGACGATCCGGAACGCGGCAACTCCAAGCTGGTCGTCTACACCGAAAAGGGCAGGCAGGTGAACCGCGGCGGGGCGCAGATCATCGAGCGAATCGAGGAGAGGATCGCGCGGCGCATCGGCGGCGACGGCCTTGCGACGATCAAGCGGCTGCTGTCGCGGGAGTGGGACGACGAATAGGGCCGGCGGTTGCCGCCCTGCTCAACGCCCGTCCGCGACCCGCAGCACCAGCTTGCCGAAATTCTCTCCGCTGAACAGCATGTTCAGCGCCTCCGGAAACTTGGCCACCCCACCGTCGACGACGTCCTCGCGCGAGTGGAACCTGCCCTGCGCCATCCACGCGGCGATCTCGCGAATCGCCTCGGGGAAGCGGTCGGCCCAGTCGAAGACGACGATGCCTTCCATCCGCGCGCGGTTCACCAGCAACGACAGATAGTTCTTCGGCCCCTGCACCGCGGTGGTCGCGTTGTACTGGGAGATCGCGCCGCAGATCACGATGCGGGCACCCCGATTGATGCGGGTGAGCACCATGTCGAGGATGTCGCCGCCGACGTTGTCGAAGTAGACGTCGACTCCCTTCGGGCAGTGCTGCTTCAGGCCGTCGCGGACAGAGCCGGACTTGTAGTCGATGCAGGCGTCGAAGCCGAGCTCGCGCACGACGAATTCGCACTTGTCCTTGCCGCCGGCGATGCCGACGACGCGGCAGCCCTTGATCTTCGCGACCTGGCCCACCATCTGGCCGACCGCACCGGCGGCCCCGGACACGACCACGGTCTCGCCCGGCTTCGGCTGGCCGACGTCGAGCAGGCCGAAGTAGCCGGTCATGCCCGGCATGCCCAGCGGATTGAGCCACTTCTCGAGCGGCGCGAGCCCGGGGTCGATCTTCGCTAGCCCCGCGCGCCCGAGCGCGCCGGCGTCGAGCGCGCAGTATTCCTGCACGCCCAGAGAACCGGTCACGTAGTCGCCCACCGCGAACTCGGCGGCTGCGGAGGCGATCACCTTGCCGACGCCGCCCGCGCGCATCACCTCGCCGATGCCCACTGGCGCGATGTAGCTCTTGCCTTCGTTCATCCAGCCGCGCATCGCCGGGTCGAGCGAGAGCATCAGCACTTGGACCACCACTCCGTCCGCGCCGGGATCGACGACCGGCTCGGCGGTGAAACGCCAGTTTTCGCGGCTGGCCGCGCCGGTGGGGCGCGCCGCGAGGCGAGTCTGGTGGTTGACGAGGGTGGACAGGTCGGTCATTCGGACTCCGCGTCGGGGTTCAGGATGGCACGCACGCGTACGCCCTGGTCGCGTGTATTCGCCGGTGTTGCGCCCGCGCCGTTGTGCGGCACGCGTGAATTCATGTCGCGCGCAGTCACTGGCCCGCGTTTCGCGGTTGCTACCAGTTCGGCTTGCACTTCTCGATGAACGCCTGCACGCCCTCGAGCGTGGGCTCGGCCATCGCGGTTGCTACCAGTTCGGCTTGCGCTTCTCGATGAACGCCTGCACGCCCTCGAGCGTGGGCTCGGCCATCATGTTGCAGGCCATCGTCTGGCCGGCCAGCTGATAGGCGGCGTCGACGCCCATTTCGAGCTGACGGTAGAACAGGCCCTTGCCCGCCGCGATCGCGACCGCGGGCTTGGCTTCGATCAGCCGCGCGATCCGGTCGACCTCGGCGTCCAGCTGCTCGGCGGGCACCGCGTGGTTGATGAGTCCGCGCGCGACCGCGGTGGCCGCGTCGACGAACTCGCCGGTCACCAGCATCTCGAAGGCCGCCTTGCGCGACAGGTTGCGCGACAGGGCGACCGACGGGGTCGAGCAGAACAGTCCGAGGTTCACGCCGGACACCGCGAACTTCGCCTCCTGCGCGGCGACCGCGAGGTCGCAGCTCGCGACGAGCTGGCAGCCCGCCGCGGTGGCGACGCCGTGCACCCGCGCGATCACCGGCTGGGGCATGCGCTGGATGGTCAGCATCAGCTTCGCGCACTGGCCGAACAACTTCTGGTAGTACTCGAGCGACGGCGAGGCGCGCATCTCGCGCAGGTCGTGGCCTGCGCAGAACGCCTTGCCCGCCCCGGCGATGATCACGACCCGCGCGGTCGCGTCGGCGGCGACAGCGCCGAGCGCGCCGTCGAGCGCGGCGATCATCGCTTCCGACAGGGCGTTGTACTGCGACGGGCGGTTCATCGTCAGCGTGACGACGCCACCACTGCGCTGCACCTCGACCAGGGCCTGATCGGCCGCTGGTTGCGGGACTGCTGACATCTCTTTCTCCCTGGAATCGCTTATCCGTCCGATTGTAGTCGAGCGGGTTCGGTCGCACTCGCCCCGGGTGCCGGTCAGCTCGCGAGCAGCGACATCCCGGACGATCCGGCCGCGCGGCGATCGAAGGTATAGGTGACCGAACATCCCGCCCCGGCCGCGATCTCGTGGATCAGTGCGTCGGGGTACTCGCCGCCGTGCTCCCGAACGCGATCGAGCGCACGGAGCGCGGCGTCGCGCGCCTCGAAGGTGAAGACCGGAACCGACAGCAGGTCCGCCAGGGTGTCGGCGAGTTCGACCGGACTCACCGCGTACAGGCTGCGCAGCACCCAGCACAACTCCGCGAGGACGAGCGTCGACACGAAACCTGGCTGTTCGTCGCTCAAGCGACGCTCGATCAGCTGGACGGCCGCGGCGGACTGCCGAAGCGCGTCTTGCGTCAGGTAGCGCACGAGGACGTTGGTGTCGACACCGATCACGGCGCGGCGCGAAGCGCGGAGGCTACGCCCGCGGCGATCGCGGCATCCATCTCCTCGAGCGTTGCCGGACGCACGACCCGTCCTGCGAAGCGACCGCGCAGCCGGCGGACGTCGGTGCGCACGGGAACCAGCATGAATCCGCCTGCGTCGAGCGGGACGAAATCGAGCTTGTCGCCCGCGTTCAGGTCGAGCGCACGGCGGACTTCGACGGGCAGCGTGATCTGGCCCTTGCTGGTCAGTGTGGAGGTGGGCACACAGGCCTCCTTACATTCAGAAAGGAATTTTATCTCGCCCGGCACCGCCGGCGCAATCGGCCATTTGTCCATGGTCGGCATCCTCGAGATCCGTGTCAGGCACGCCGCTCCAGCTGCCCGGGCGGGCGGCGAACCGGGCGATCCGTCTGATCCCGTCCACCGGTGCGCACCGGCCGTCGGCCGACGTGCGGAGTTGCACGGCCGCGGCCGAGGCCATCCCTTACACTCGACGGACCCCTCTCTCCCCTTTGCTCACCGACGCCGGAATGCTCGAAAAGATCCAATCGGTCGCCTCGCAGGTCGGCCAGGTCGTGGTCGGCAAACAGCCGCAGATCCGCCTGGCGCTCGCCTGCCTGCTGGCGCGCGGGCACCTGCTGATCGAGGACATCCCGGGCGTCGGCAAGACCACGCTGGCGCACGCGCTGTCGATCTCGCTCGGGCTGCAGTTCAAGCGGGTGCAGTTCACCAACGACCTGCTGCCGGCCGATATCGTCGGCGTCAGTGTGTTCGACCGGCAGCAGTCGCAGTTCGTCTTTCATCCCGGCCCGGTCTTCTCGCAGGTGTTGCTCGCCGACGAGATCAACCGCGCCTCGCCCAAGACGCAGAGCGCCCTGCTCGAGGCCATGGAGGAGCGGCAGGTGTCGGTCGACGGCAAGGCGCTGCCGCTGCCCGAGCCGTTCTTCGTGATCGCGACCCAGAACCCGCAGGACCAGATCGGAACCTTTCCGCTGCCCGAGTCGCAACTGGATCGCTTCCTGATGTGCGTCGAACTCGGCTACCCCGACCCGAAATCCGAGCGCGCGCTGCTGGAGGGACAGGACCGCCGCATGCTCCTCGCGAAGTTGCCCGCCAGGATGACGAGCGGCGACCTGAGCCGCGCGCAGCAGATGGTGCGCGAGATCCGTTGTGCGCCCGCGCTTCTCGACTACGTCCAGAACCTGCTGACGTTCAGTCGCCGCTCCCCGGTGCTCGCCGAAGGGCTGAGCCCGCGCGCCGGTCTCGGCCTGATTCAGGCGGCGCGCGCGTGGGCGATGCTGGACGGTCGCAACCACGTGCTTCCGGACGATGTGCAGGCCGTGCTGCGGGCGGTGGCCGGGCATCGGCTGCGCCCGGCGAAGGGCGGAGCGGTCTCGCATCGCGCGCGCGCCGAGCTGGTCGCGGACGTCGTGAAATCGGTCGCGATCCCCTGAAGGGCGGTCGATGGCTCGCTCCCCGTCCCAAGCGCTCGACGCG
>JAHEDO010000140.1 GCA_024641185.1 Burkholderiaceae bacterium
CGTCCGTGTCCTGCACCAGCCATGCGCCGTTTGCGGGCGGGCGATCGCCATAGGTCACGCGACCGTCGGCCTCGACCCAGCGATAGGTCGCGGCCTGAACCGATAGTCCGAGCAGCGAAAGAACGACTAGCAGGATCCTGGACATGCGAACTCCATCAGCTGTGCGCCTCGATCCTCGGATTCTGTCGGCGCGCGCCGCGCCTGGCTCGCCCCGGCCGCGCAACGCGCCGAATGGGGCGACGACCGGAGGCCGGGTCGCTCAAGGAACCGGTGCGTTGGCGCCACAGGTGAGCGCCTGCGCTTCACGTGGCGCCGGAGTCCGTTGGCCGGTGGACACACGGGGTCGCCCACTCGCGGAGGAGAACCGACCAGCCGTCGGTCCGGGACGTCCTGGCGTGACGGATCTGGCGCGGCGCGTGCCCATGCGCCGAGATAATCGGAACGGTCCGCGGGGAACGTTGCGCGGAAGGGCCTGCGCCCGTCACGCCGTTGCGTGGCGGCGCACAACGCGAGTTCGATGCATGCGCCTGGGATTCAACGACCTTCGAAGCAGGATGACGCTGATGTTCGTCGGCCTGCTGCTGCTCGTCCAGGTCGCGACCTTGGCGTTGACGAATTATCTGGGTTCGCGCCTGGCCGGAGAGCAGTTCCTGCCCGTCCTGGAACATGCCGAGGCGGCGGTGGATGGAGAACTGGCTCAACGGGTGCGCGCGCTGACACCCGCGGCTGGCGCGATCGCCCGTTTCGGCGGCTTGCGGCGCGCGACGGCGAGCGGCGAATGGGACGCCGCCTCGGGGCTGCTGCGCGAGCAGGCGAAGCGCCAGCGGGTCGATCTGGCGGTACTGACGGATGCATCGGGCCGACTGCGCGCCGCGAGCGAGGCGTTCTTGCCGATTCCCGCCGAAGCGACTTTCGAGGTGTTCGATCCCGGGGGCAAGGGTGGTGTTTCTCCCGCGCAGTTCGTCCTCGATTCGCAGGGGCGGCTGCTCGTCGTCGCGATGGCGCCGCTCGAGGCCGGGAACCGCAGCGGGTTCGTGGGTGTCGGCCGGGTCGTCGACGAGCAGTTCTGGCGCAAGACGGCCAGCGCGAGCGGGGTCGAACTGTCGGTCATGGTCCGCGCTCCGGGCCAATCGTGGAAGCTCGCGACGACTTCGGTCGGCGCGTCGCGCAGTCGCGACGTCGAACAGGCGCTTGCGCGCGAACTCGGACCCGTCGGCACGCTGGCCAGCATTTCACCATTCGATCTGCGCGAGTTTCAGAACCGGGTCGTCGACTTGTCGGTGGTGGGCGGCAGTGTCGCAGTGGTGCTGCAGCAGTCGCTCGGGTCCGCACTCGCACCCTTCGAAGCGCTTCGCATGGTGGTGAGTGCCGTCACCGCGCTGAGCATGCTGGTCTTCGTGTTCGGCAGCAGACTCATCGCTTCGTCGATCACCCGGCCCGTGCGCGAACTCGCGGCCGCGGCGAAGCGAATCCGCGCCGGAGACTACAGCCAGCCGATTCGAACCCGCGCGCACGGGGAGATCACCGAACTGGCTAGCAGCCTCGACTCGATGCGCGAGGAGGTCGCGCGGCGCGAGGCCGACGTGCATCGGCTCGCGTATTACGACTCGCTGACCGGCCTGGCGAACCGCGCGCTGTTCCGCGTCGCGCTGCGCGACGCGGTGGCCGTTGCCGCCCAACCCAGCGACAACATGGCCCGCGGCCGCCTCGTCGTGCTGCTGCTGGATCTGGACCGCTTCAAGTGGGTCAACGACACGCTGGGGCACGAGTGCGGAGACCGGGTGCTCGAGGCGGCCGCCGATCGGCTGCGCAACGCGCTCTCGGACGCAGAGGTGATCGCGCGGCTCGGCGGCGACGAGTTCGCCGTCCTGGCCACCGGTGCCAAGCGGCCGGCGCACGAGTTGGCCGATCGGATCAGCGAGGCGCTGGAGCCGCCGATCGCGATCGCGGAGCACTCGGTCGACATCGGCGCGAGCATCGGCATCGCGCATTTCCCCGAGCACGGACGCACCGCCGACGAATTGCTGCGCCACGCCGATGCCGCGATGTACACCGCCAAGCGCCACGGGGTGCCCAGCGCGGTCTTCGATCCGGCCCTCGAAACCAGCCGTGTGCGCCATCTGTCGATGCTCTCGGACCTTCGCACCGCGCTCGAGCGGCAGGAGCTGGAACTCTATGTGCAGCCGAAGATCGCGCTGGAGGACGGCGCCACCCGGCTGTCCGGCGAGGTCCTCGTGCGCTGGCAGCATCCGGAGAGGGGAATGCTCCCGCCGTCGGACTTCATTCCGTTCGCCGAACAGACCGGGTTCATCCGCCAGATGACCATCTACCTGCTGCCGCGCGCCATCAAGCAGGCGGCGGACTGGCTGCGCGAGGGCATCGAAGTCACGCTCGCCGTCAACGTGTCGGCGCGTGACCTGGAGGAGCGCGGGTTTGCGCAGCGCGTCGGGCGCTGGCTGGCCAGCGAGTCGCTGCCCGCGCGGCTGCTCTGTCTGGAGGTGACCGAGACGGCGCTGATGGAGGAGCCCGAGCGCGCGGTCGCGGTGATGCGCGATCTGCGCACGATCGGCGTTCAGCTCGCGATCGACGACTACGGCACCGGGCTGTCCTCGCTGGCCTACCTGAAGACCCTGTGGGTCAACGAGCTCAAGATCGACCAGGCGTTCGTGGCCGCGATGCCGGAGAACGATCGCGACGCGACGATCGTGCGGTCCACGATTGACCTGGGTCACAGCCTGGGGCTGAAGGTCACCGCCGAGGGCGTCGAGACCGGCCGGCAGGCCGAGATGCTGCGCGAGTTCGGCTGCGACAACGCGCAGGGTCACTTCTTCTCGATGGCGCTGCCGATGCAGCAGTTCGATCACTGGATCCGCCTGCAGCGGGCGCAAGCCCTTGCCCGTCCGGTCGCATCGGTCTACTGATCGTCGATTCTCACCGCGGTAGCGGTGATCGCCGGCGGCCGCCGGCCGGCGCCGGCGTCTCGCCCGCTCAGGCCGTTTGCTCGACCATCCCGTTGTGCCGCAGCAGCGCGTCGAGCTTCGGCTCGCGGCCGCGGAACGCCCTGAACGATTCGATGGCCGGCCGGCTCCCGCCGACCGCGAGGATCTCGTCGAGAAAGCGCCGGCCGGTCTCGGTCAGGTGCGCCGCGGGCTCGGGCGCCGCACCGGCCTCCTCGAACGCCGCGTAGGCGTCCGCCGACAGCACCTCGGCCCACTTGTAGCTGTAATAGCCGGCCGCGTAGCCGCCCGCGAAGATGTGCGAGAAGCTGTTCTGGAAGCGGTTGAAGGCGGGCGGGATCAGCACCGCGACCTCCCGGCGCACTTCGTCGAGGAGCGCCTGCACGCTCGTCGCGCCGCCGGGCAGGTAATGCGCGTGCAGCCGCATGTCGAAGAGCGCAAACTCGATCTGGCGCAGCGTCTGCATGCCGCTCTGGAAATTCTTGGCCGCGAGCATTTTGTCGAACAATGCGCGCGGCAGCGGCTTGCCGGTGTCGACGTGCGCGCTCATCGCGCTGACGTTATCCCACTCCCAGCAGAAGTTCTCCATGAACTGACTGGGCAGTTCGACGGCGTCCCACTCCACGCCGGAGATGCCGGAAACCGCGAGGTCGTCCACGCGCGTGAGCATGTGGTGCAGGCCGTGGCCGAACTCGTGGAACAGGGTGATCACGTCGTCGTGGGTGAGCGTCGCGGGCTTGCCGTTCACCGGCGGCTGGAAGTTGCAGGTCAGATAGGCGACCGGCGTCTGCAAGCCCAGGGGCAGGCGGCGACGGCCGCGTGCGTCGTCCATCCACGCGCCCGGGCGCTTGGCGTTGCGCGCGTACAGATCGATGTAGAACTGGCCGACGAGCTCGAAACCGCGCTCTATGCGGTAGAAGCGCACGTCGGGATGCCAGGTCTGCGCGACGTCGTCGCGAATGCGCACGTCGAACAGCCGCTCGATCAGGCCGAACAGCCCCTCGAGCACCCGCGGCAGCTGGAAGTACTGCTTGACCTCCTGGTCGGAGAACGAATAGCGCTTCTCCTTGAGTCGCTCGCTCGCGAACGCCACGTCCCAGGCCTGCAGGTCGTTCAGCCCGAGCTCGTCGGCAGCGAAGGTATTCAGTTCGGCGATGTCGCGCTGCGCGAAGGGTCGCGCGCGCGCCGCGAGGTCACGAAGGAACTCCATGACCTGCGCCGGCGATTCGGCCATCTTAGGCACCAGCGACACTTCGGCGAAGTTCGCGTAGCCGAGCAGCTTCGCCTCCTCGGTGCGCAGTGTGAGCAGCTCGTCGATGAGCGGCGCGTTGTCCATCGCCAGCTTCTTCTCGGCTTCGGCCGGCGCAGCCGCGGCGCTGGAGGCGCGCGTCGAGTAGGCGCGGTACAGCGCCTCGCGCAGCGCCTGGCTGGTGGCGTACTGCATTGCCGGCAGATAGGAGGGCATGTGCAGCGTGAGCTTGTATCCCGGCTTGCCGTCGGCCTGCGCCAGTGCGCGGGCGGCCTGCTTCACGTCTTGCGGCAGGCCGTCCAGCTGCGCCTCGTCCTCGACGTAGAGCGCGAACGCGTCGGTCGCATCGAGGACGTTCTCCGAGAACTTCTGGCCGACCGCGGCCTGCCGTTCGGAGATCTCCATGAAGCGCTCGCGCTGCGGCGACTCCAGCTCCACGCCGCCGAGCCTGAAGGCCTGCAGCGCGAGCTCGATCGCGCGCCTGCGCGCCGCGGAAAGGGTCGCGTAGTCGGCCGCCTCGCGCAGCGCGCGGTACTTTTCGTAGAGCGCGCGGTTCTGGCCGAGTTCGGTCCAGAACTGCGTGATCTTTGGCAGGTTCTCGTTGTAGGCCGCACGCAGCTCGGGGGTGTCCGCCACGCCGTTCAGGTGCCCGACCACGCCCCAGGCGCGCGACAGCCGCTCGGTCGCGTCCTCCAGGGGCGCCACGAAGCCCTCCCAGGTGGCCGGGGTCGACGCGCGCGAGGCGGCTTCGACGCTCTCCCGGGCCTGCGTCAGCAACTCGTCGATCGCCGGGGCGACGAGCGACGGCGAGAAATCGGCAAAGCGCGGCAGGCCGGCAAAGTCGAGCAAGGCGTTGGGAATCAGGGCGTTGGACATCGGGATGCGTGGTCTTTCGTGGGGTCGAAGGGTTGGTCGCGCGTCGGGGTCAGGCCTTGCCGACCTTGTCGATGACGCCCGCGAGCAGGTCGCGCACCTTGACCGCGATCGGGGCGAGGTCCTGGTTGCCGGTCTTGGACAACTGCACCGTCGGGTCGATCGTGGACACTTTGACGCTGCCGTCGGCGTCCTGGCGCACGATGAGGTTGCAGGGGAGCAGCACGCCGAGGTTCTGTTCGCGCTCCAGCGCCTGGTGGGCGAAGTTCGGATTGCACGCGCCGAGAATCCGGTAAGGCGTGCGCTCGATGCCGAGCTTCTTCTTCAGTGTGGCGGCGACGTCGATGTCGCTCAGCACGCCGAAGCCGGCCTCGGCGAGCGCGGCGACGGTGACTTCGACCGCCTTGTCGAAAGGCTGCCTGACGGTGGTTTCGATGTAGTAGGTCATCTTTTGCTCCCTGCATTGCGTTCGGAATCAAGGGCGGCGGCCCGTTCGGCCGCCTCCATCGTGTTGACCAGCAGCATCGCCCTGGTCATCGGGCCCACGCCGCCCGGGACCGGCGTGATCGCGCCGGCCACTTCCCTGGCGCTGTCGAAATCGACGTCGCCGCAGAGCTTTCCGGCGTTCGGGCCGTCGGGAATCCGGTTCATGCCGACGTCGATCACCACCGCGCCGGGCTTGATCATGTCGCCGGTGATCATGCGTGCCTTGCCGACCGCCGCCACCAGCACGTCCGCGCGCCGACAGTGGGCGGCGAGATCGCGCGTCCTGCTGTGGCAGATGGTGACGGTCGCGTTCTCCTGCAAGAGCAGCAGCGCCTGCGGCTTGCCGACGATGTTGCTGCGGCCCACGACCACCGCCTCCGCGCCGGCGAGCTTCACGCCCGCCTCCTCGAGCATCTTCATCACGCCGTACGGCGTGCATGGGCGAAAGCGTGGCTTGCCGGTCATCAGCGCACCGGCGTTGCTGACGTGAAAGCCGTCGACGTCCTTCTCGGGCGCGATCGTCTCGATCACCCTGCGCTCGTCGATGTGGTCCGGCAGCGGGAGCTGGACCAGCACCCCGTGGATCGCCGGATCGGCGTTCAGTTCACGAACCCGGGCGAGCAGCGCGTCCTCGGTCGTGCTCGACGGAAGCCGGTCGAGCACCGAGAAGATGCCGGATTCCTCGCAGTCCTTGACCTTGTTGCGCACGTAGACCGAGGAAGCCGGGTCTTCGCCGACCAGGACGACCGCGAGCCCGGGTCGCGTTCCGCGCGCGGTGAGCGCGGCCGCGCGCTGCGCGACTTCGCCGCGAATCCGGCGAGCCAGGGCCGCGCCGTCGATCAGTGTGGCTGTCATCGTTGGAAATTCCCGTCACGTCTGTTCCAGCCTCAACTTTACATCGACCAAGCTGCCGCCTATAATCGCGGGCTTGCTTGGGGGTATAGCTCAGCTGGGAGAGCGCTTGCATGGCATGCAAGAGGTCAGCGGTTCGATCCCGCTTACCTCCACCAGGATCAAAAGTCCCGTTCGTCTAGAGGCCTAGGACACGACCCTTTCACGGTCGGTACAGGGGTTCGAATCCCCTACGGGACGCCAGTCTTTCCGAATCCAGCACCGGCGCTGTCGCGCCACAATCCCACCTTCTTCGCCCGCGCCTCGCGCTCCGCGTCGTCGTAGCGCGCGCGGTCTTGCGCGGTCTGCAGGCTCGCGTGCGCCGGGAAGCGCCGCGCGCGGCCCATCGTCAGCTGCGCGAGTCCGGGGTCGAGCGTCATCGGGCAGTCTGGCCTGCCTCTGCATGGCATGTCGGGCGACACCGCCGACAGCTTCCCCACGATGCGACCCTTGGGGTCGTGCGCGTAGCAGTCGACCCGGACCGGCTGCTCCAGGACGAGCCTGGCGAGGCTGTCCTTGGAGCGATGCGAGCCGGGGCGGCCCCACGCGGGGGCCTCGATTCCCGCCAGACGCACCCGGCGCGGCACCGCGCGCGCATCGAGAACGGTCAGCGTATCGCCGCTCTCGACGCTGACGACGCGGCCTTCGATGCATGTGGGCTCGGCAGCGCCTGCCGCAGGGGCTGCGGGGCCAGCTGCACAGAGCATCGTGACGCAGGCGATCAATGCGACGCGCAGCCTGGCCGCTGCATTCATCGGGGACGTTCTCCGGCGGGCACCGAAACGCGCGATTCCCGCTATTCGCGCGCCGTCGCGAGCAGTTCGCGCGACGCTTCCAGCACGCGTTCGACCGGCAGGGTGGTGAGGCATTCACTGACCTTGCTGCCGCCGCAGCCGTCCAGCCCGCAGGGCCGGCAGGGGTGCGCGGTGCTCGCGACGACCCGGCTCGCGACCCGCCAAGGGCCCCAGGTGACCTCGGAACTCGGCCCGAACAGGCCGACCGTGGGTGTCCCGACCGCCGCGGCGATGTGCATCGGCGCCGAATCGACGCCGACGAAGAGCCGTGCGGCCTCCGACAGCGCCGCCATGTCCTTCAGCGAGAGCTGGCCGGCGAGCTGGATCACCGGCGCGCGGGCTGCCTCGGCAATCTCCTGCGCCATCCGCATTTCCTCTCGCGCAGGCGCGGCGGTCAGCACGATCGGCCAGCCGTCCGCATGCAGTGCGTCGATCAACGCCGCATTGCGGGCGGTCGGCCAGCACTTGAACAGCCAGCGCGACGCGGGATGCAGGTGAACGAAACCTCCCGGCGACAGGCCATGGTCGCTCAGCAGGCCGGCGATGCGTTCTCGAGCCTGGGTGCCCGGGACCAGGACCAGCCGGCGGTCCTCGTCGGTCGGCTGCACGCCGATCCTGCGAAGTGCGTCGAGATCGCATTCGACGGTGTGGCGCCCGGGCCCGCGCGGCAGCGGGTACAGGTGAGTGAAGCAGCGGCGCCACCACCATGGCTGATCGGTGCGCCTT
>JAHEDO010000141.1 GCA_024641185.1 Burkholderiaceae bacterium
CATCGCCGAGCCGCGGCCCTGCAGCGTCGGGGGAACCAGGCTCGCGGCGTGCGCGATGATGATCGGGCTGTAGGTGCTGGCGCCGCACAGCGCGACGAGCAATGCGATTGCCAGCCACAGCGGCGGCTGCGCCAGCAGCGCGAGCGTGACCAGGATCGCGATCACGCCGAGCGCGGCGGCGATGATCACGCCCTTGCGCGTGTTCAGTCGGCGCTCCAGCGGCACGAGCCACAGCATGCCCGCGACCTGTGCGGCGGTCATCGCGAGCAGCACGTTGCCGCGCGCCACGCCGTCGAGCCCGTGCACGTCATGCAGATACGGGCCGGCCCAGAGGCCGAGCACTGTTGCCAGCGTCGCGTAGGCCACCATGTGCACCGCGACCACCTTCTTGTAATTGGGCAGCCGCAGGACTTCCAGGAAGCCGCGCAGCATCTGGCCGAACGACTCGCCAGTCGAGTGCGCCGGGGGGCGGCCCGGCGGCTGGTCGCGCACCGCCCACGCGAAGATCCCGGCCACCACGACGACCAGTGCCGCGGTCACGCCGTAGACGGCACGCCACCCGAAAACCTCGCTCATCCACGCCATCGGCGTGGCGGCGATGAAGTTGCCGACCTGGCTTACCGCGAAGATGCGTCCGTACATCGTGCCGATCCGGTCCGGCGGATACCAGCGCATGAGCAGCACGACGCTGCTCATGAAGCTCGCGCCGCAGCCGAAGCCGACCAGGAAGCGGCCGACGATCAGCTGGGTCGCGTCCGCAGCCATCGCCATCCAGGCCGCGCCCACGATCGCGAAGACACTGACCCAGACCACGGTGCGGCGCGGACCGATCCGGTCGAAGCTCATGCCCACCGGAACCTGTGCGCAGCCCAGCGCGAGGAAGAACACCCCGCCTGCGAGTCCGAGCGTCCCCGGTGACAGCGCGAGGTCCCGGATCAGATCTGGCGCGATCACGCCGATCGACGATCGGAAAAACTGACTGAGGATCGTGATCGCGGCGATCCCGAGCAGCAGGCCGGCGCGCGTGCCGCGCAGAGTCACCCGGGTGTTCCCCGGCAAGCGCCTGCCCGGCGCGCAAGCGGCAATCGCGGCAATCGCGGCACTGCGCGGGATCGTCCGCCGGCGCGAAAGTCCGCCGCGCTCAAACTGCCACCGGCGGCCTGCGGGCCTTCAGCGCATCGGCCCGTTCGAGCAGGCGGCGGGCGTTCAGGTAGGTCGGGACCTCGATCCAGAGGCCCTGCACGAGCACCCTCTCCTCGCCGCGCCCGCGCGCTGCCTCGAACTCGGCGGTCACGCGGCGCGCCAGCGCGACGTCGTCGTCGCCCGGCGAGAGCGCCGCGGCGATCAGCGCCGCGTGATCCGGGCGGACCAGGCTCTTGCTTCGGTAGCCGAGGCGGCGCGCGTAGCGCGCCTCGCGGGCCGCTCCCTCGGCGTCGGCATAGGTGTAGGGCGCGTCGATCGGCTCGATCGCGGCGGCCCGGCACTCGAGCACGAATCGCCGCCGCGCGTAGTCGAGCTCGACGGCGTCGGGTCCGCGTTCGGCGCACAGGTCGGCCGCGAGGTCCTCGGCACCGAGCAGCGCACAGCGCACGCGCCGGCTCGCGGCGGCGAGTTCGCGAACGTTCACTACGCCGAGCGCGGTTTCGCACACCGGCAGGATCTCGGTGCTGCCCGGCGCGAAGCCGAGCTGCAGCTCCAGGCGTCCGATCGCGTCGTCGAGCGCGCGGATCTCGTCGGCGGTGCTCGCTTTCGGGTAGGCGACGATGTCGGGCCGTGCGGGCATCACGGCTTCCAGGTCCGTCGACCCGTCGGTATCCAACGCGTTGATCCGCACGCAGGCCAGCGCGCCTGCCTCGTGCCACCGTGCGTACAGTTCGCGTGCCGCCGCGCGCGCCTGCGCGCGCAGCGGCGGTGGAGTGAAGTCCTCTAGGTCCTGGATCAGCACGTCGGCGCCGCTGACGGTCATGGCGCGGTGCACCGCGGGGTCGGCGCCGGCGCCGAAGAGCCAGGTGAGGCGCAAGTCGGGTGACAGCATATTGGTTCGTTCAGTCGTCTTGTCGGAATCCGTGGCGCGCGCGGGCTTTCTGGCGTCGGGCTGGCAGGATCATCGCTCATATCGCCAGTCCGGGCGCTACGGTGCGAGAATCGCAGCTCGCGCGGCAAGAAGACTAACCCGGGAGGAACATCGTGGCACGAGACTCGACCCTGACGATTTCCGGACTGCGGGTACGCGCAGTCGAGGCGCCGATGCGCCTGCCCCTGCAGACCTCCACCGGGGCGATCTCGGTCGCGCCGCTGGTGCTGATCGACCTGCAGACGAATGCGGGGATCACCGGCCGCAGCTACCTCTTCGCTGTCTCGCGGGCGCACATCAGGCCGATCGTCGCGCTGGTCGAAGCGATGGGCGAGATGCTCACTGGCGACGCGGTGGCGCCGTTCGAGATCGAGCGCAAGCTGCGTCAGAAGTACACGCTGCTCGGCGTGCACAACATCGTTCTCTTCGCGATGTCGGGCATCGACATGGCGGCCTGGGATGCCTACGCGCAGTCGCTCGGGCAACCGCTGGTCAGCGTGCTGGGCGGCGCGCCGCGCCCGGTCAGGGCCTACAACTCGAAGGGCCTCGGGATCATGGCGCTCAAGCCGCTGGCCAGGGAGGCCGAGCAGCTGGTCGCGCAGGGGTTCTCGGCGGTGAAGCTGCGCCTCGGCCGCCCCGACGCGCGCGACGACCTGAGGGCGCTGCGCGCGGTGAAGAAGGCGATCGGCCCCGACGTGACGCTGATGTGCGACTTCAACCAGGCGCTCAGCGTCAACGACGCGATCCTGCGCGGGCGCATGCTCGACGACGAGGGCGGTCTGTACTGGATCGAGGAACCCACGCGCGCCGACGACTTCGAGGGCAACGGGCGCATCGCCGATGCGCTCGAGACGCCGGTACAGATCGGCGAGAACTTCATGGGGCCCGAACAGATGGCGCAGGCGCTGATGGCCGGCGCCTGCGACTATGTGATGCCCGACGTGCAGCGCATCGGCGGGGTGACCGGCTGGATGCGTGCCGCCGCGCTCGCGCAGGGGGCGGGGATGGAGATGTCGTCGCACCTCTTCCCCGAGATCAGCAGCCACCTGCTCGCGGTGACACCGACCTGCCACTGGCTCGAGTACGTCGACTGGGCCGAGCCGGTGCTGGCGCAGCCCTTGAAGGTGAAGGACAGCCACGTGACGATCCCCGCGACGCCTGGTACCGGGGTGGTCTGGGACGAGAAGGCGGTGAAAAAGTACGCGGTGTAGCGATCGTGCGAGGCGACCGTGCGCGGCGGTCGAGCGCGGCGGTCGTGCGCGGCCGTCGGGCGCAAAGCGTGACGGCGTGCGACGCGTCGCGACACGGTCAGCGCGGCAGGCGGGAGACGGGAGACGGCGGATGAGTGACACGGGCAAACGAGCGTTCGACGTGGTGATCGTCGGCGCCGGTTTCGCAGGCATGTACATGCTGCACCGCGTGCGCGGCCTGGGGCTGTCGGCGCGGGTCTACGAGGCGGGCTCGGGCGTCGGCGGCACCTGGTACTGGAACCGCTACCCCGGCGCGCGCTGCGACGTCGAGAGCATGGAGTACTCCTACCAGTTCTCCGACGAACTCCAGCAGGAATGGCACTGGAGCGAGCGCTTCGCGACCCAGCCCGAGATTCTGCGTTACGCCGATCACGTCGCCGACCGCTTCGGGCTGCGCGACGACATACAGTTCGACACTCGGGTCACCGGTGCGGAGTTCGACGAGAAGACGTCGCACTGGCGGGTCTCGACGACCGTCGGCGGCGCGGCCGTGGCGCCGGTGTCGGCCCGATTCCTGATCATGGCCACTGGTTGCCTGTCGTCGACCAACATGCCGTCGATCCCCGGCATCGACAGCTTCGCTGGCGAGAAGTACCACACCGGACAGTGGCCGCACGAGCCGGTCGACTTCACCGGCAAACGGGTCGGGGTCATCGGCACCGGTTCGTCGGCGATCCAGTCGATCCCGATCATCGCGGGCCAGGCGAAGCAACTGTTCGTTTTTCAGCGCACCCCCAACTACTCGGTGCCGGCACACAATGCGCCGCTCGATCCGGACTACGAAGCGCGAATCAAGGCCGAATACGCGGCTTTTCGCGCGCGCAACAGCCTGATGCCCAACGCCTTCGGCTCCAGCCTGCCGAGGAACGAGGCGTCGGCGCTCGCGGCCACCGACCAGGAGCGCCGACAGGCCTACGAGACACGCTGGCAGCGCGGCGGGTTGGTTCTCCTCGGCGCCTTCGGAGACCTGCTGCTCGACGCACGCGCCAACGAGACCGCGGCCGAATTCGTGCGCGAGAAGATCCGTGCGATCGTCAGGGATCCGGCGACGGCCGAGTTGCTGACGCCCCGGCAGGTGATCGGCTGCAAGCGCCTGTGCGTCGACACCGGCTACTACGAGACCTTCAACCGGGCCAACGTTCAGCTGGTGGACGTGAAGACGCATCCGATCGAGCAGATCATGCCGACCGGGCTGCGCACCGGCGGGCGGGACTACCCGCTCGACTGCATCGTCTTCGCCACCGGGTTCGACGCGATGACAGGGACCCTGACGAAGATGGACATCCGGGGTCGCGGCGGCCTGTCGCTGCGCGAGAAGTGGCACGCCGGGCCGCGCACCTACCTGGGCCTGGGGCTTGCCGCATTTCCGAACCTCTTCACCATCTCCGGACCGGGCAGCCCGTCGGTGCTCACGAACATGCTGGTCTCGATCGAGCAGCACGTGAACTGGATCGCGGCCTGCCTCGCCTACATGCGCGAGCACGGACACACGGTGATCGAGGCCACCGCGCAGGCCGAGGACGCCTGGGTGGACCATGTGAATTCGGTCGCGGACCGCACCTTGTACCCGGGATGCAATTCCTGGTACCTGGGCGCCAACGTGCCCGGGAAGACGCGCGTCTTCATGCCGCTGATCGGGTACCCGCCCTACGTGAGGAAGTGCGAGGAAGTGGTCGCGAAGGGCTACGAGGGCTTCGCTCTCGACCCCGCCGTTCAATCGGGTTGAGCCGGTCCGAATCGGTTCGCGGAGAGGACGTCGACCCCGCAGCGCTGATGCAGACCGCGTCGTCGGCTCCGGTGGTCGCAGACCCCGAAGCAAATCCGGTACGCCGGCGAGCGCCGCCTCAGTCGGCCCCGGTGTCCTTGCCCAGAAGGCCCTTGAGCCCGGCAAAGGGCTGGTGCGTCGCGCCGGGTCCGCGATCGCCGCTGCGATCGCCGCGGCCTGCGGAATCGAGCTGTCGGGCGTGCTCGTTGTCGTGGCAGTACAGGCAGAGCAGCTCCCAGTTGCTGCCGTCGACGGGGTTGTTGTCGTGGTTGTGGTCCTTGTGGTGGACCGTGAGTTCGCGCAGCCTCGGCCCGGAAAACTCGCGGCCGCAACGCCCGCAGACCCACGGGTAGAGCTTCAGGGCGCGTTCGCGGTAGGAGTTTTCGCGATCGCTGCGGGCCAGCCTCGCGTCAGCCACCATGCGGTCGAGGGCGGCCTGGTCGGCCGGTTTTCCGGAACTGGGCATTGGCGTGTCATGCCGTCCGTCGGCATCGGAAAGGGGTGATGACCGGACTCTGCCACAGGCCCGCGGCCGACGGAAGCCGCCGAACGCGGGTAATCTCCTGCTGGTGAGCAAGGGGCAGGCCCCAGGGGAAACGCAAGTGACAGGCAATACCGAATCGGCGCTCAGCGATGGCGCCGCGGCGCAGGCGGGCGCGACCGCACCGACGGTCGGATCGGCAGGCGCGCAGGCGAGTGCGCAGGTGACCGGCGCGCCACAGGACACACCCGCGGCGGAGCACGCGAACGAGACCGGCAAGCCCTCGCTGGTCTATCCGTTCGAGTCCGTTCCGGAAACCGGCAAGGCGATCGAGGTCGCACCGGGCGTGCTGTGGATCCGCATGCCGATGCCGGGCTCGCTGTCGCACATCAACGTCTGGGCGGTCCAGGACGGCGACGGTTGGACCATCATCGACACCGGCCTGCGCACGCCGGAGACGACCGACGCGTGGCGCACGCTGCTGCAGGGGGCGCTGGACGGGAGGCATCTCAAGCGGGTCATCGTCACGCACATGCACCCGGATCACGTCGGAATGGCGGGCTGGCTGACCCGCCGCTTCGAGTGCCGGCTCTGGATGACGCGGCTCGAATACCTGACCTGCCGGGTGCTGGTCGCGGACACCGGTCGCGAGGCGCCGGACGACGGCGTGGCGTTCTACCGCCGCGCCGGTTGGACCGAGCAGGCGATCGAGACCTATCGCACCCGTTTCGGCAGCTTCGGCAAGTCGGTGTACGCGCTGCCCGACAGCATCCGTCGCCTTCACGACGGCGAGCGCTTGCGCATCGGCGAACACGACTGGCGCGTCGTCGTCGGCAACGGACATTCACCGGAGCACGCCTGCCTTTACTGCGAAGACCTGAGACTGCTGATTTCGGGCGACCAGGTGCTTCCGCGCATCTCGTCCAACGTCTCCGTCTTCCCGACCGAGCCGGACGGCGATCCGCTGGGCGACTGGATGGCGTCGCTGGAGAAGATCGAGCGCGAAGTGCCTGACGACGTGCTGGTGCTGCCGTCGCACAACGAGCCGTTCCGCGGGCTTCACGCGAGGCTGCGCTGGCTTGCCCGAGGCCACCACCGGGGCCTGGAGCGGCTGCGTCGCTCGCTGGCGGAGCCGCGCAGGGCGATCGACGTGTTCGGAGCGCTGTTCGCGCGCAAGATCGGCACCGACGGGCATCTGTTCAGCATGGCCACCGGCGAGAGCCTGGCGCACCTGAACTATCTGCTGCACCAGGGGCTGGCGCGAGCGAGCGAGGACGAGAACGGCGTGGCCTGGTACCAGAGCGTGGCGCGCTCCACGGCCTAGCGCCGGTACGCGGTCGGATGCCGACCGCGCGCACACGGATTCCCGGCGCGCACGAACGCGCTTTTTCGGGCGACCTCTAGGGCCGGCTGCGCTTCAGTTTCGACGCCGCGCGTGCCGCGCCCGTCATCATCCGGATCAGCGAATCGCCGATTCCCGGCGCCACCGCCAGCAGCTTGGAGATCTCTCCGGCGCCGGGCGGCACCGACAGCTCGCGCAGATTGAAGCGCACCGCGGCGAAGATCGCCGCAACCACCCAGTCGGCCGGCATGTTCAGCGCCTTGGGCCACAACGCGCCCAGTTCGCCGTCCGACGCGGCGGTGCGCTCGTACATCGGCGTTTCGATCACGCCGGGCAGCACCAGCGACGCGTGGATGTCGGTGCCGGCGAGTTCCATCCTGAACGCCTCGGTGAGACCGATCAGCGCGAACTTGGTCGCGGAATACCCGCCGATCGGCGAAAACGCGCGGCGCCCGCCCAGCGACGCGACGTTGACGATGTTGCCGTGACCCTGCTTGCGCATCACCTTGGCCGCCTGCTGCATCACGTAGAGCGCGCCGAAGAGATTGACGTCGAGCATCGCCTTCAGGTCGGCGCCGCGGATGTCCTCCACCCGCGACGGGATCAGGATGCCGGCGTTGTTGACGACCACGTCCACGCCGCCGAAGGCCGCGACGGCCTCGCGAAAGCAGGCCCTGACCTGCGCGGGCCGGGTGACGTCCGCGGTCACGACTAGCGTACGGGCTTGGTGCTGCTTGCGCGCCTGCGCCTCGACCTCGGCGAGCGCTTCGGCGCGGCGAGCGACGATCACGACCTGCGCGCCGGCCCGCGCGAACGCCAGCGCCGTTTCGCGGCCGATGCCGCTCGAGGCGCCGGTGACCAGGACGGTCTTCCCGGAGAACGAGGGCAGCTTCATCATCGGCGCATCGCCACGGCGATCCGCTCGAGCAGCATTTCGCTGGATCCGTCGACGAAGCCGGCGACCCGGGCGCCGATCAGGTGGCGGCCGAACGGGTAGTGCTCGCGCAAGCCCTCGGCGCCCATCGCCTGCGCGAGCGCCGGCAGCTGGCGCTC
>JAHEDO010000142.1:0-2254 GCA_024641185.1 Burkholderiaceae bacterium
GGCCGTGCGCGCAGGGATGTAAGCGCCGGGATCTGATCGCCCGGATGTGAGTGCCCGGATTTGAGTGCCCGGATGTGAGTGCCCGGATGTGAGTGCCCGGACGCGGGTGCCGGCGCGGCGGGCAGTTCACGCGGGCGCCCGCGTCGCGCGACGCTCTGTCCTGTCGGACGACAGGAACCGAACCGTCTTCGTCGAAGCCGCAGACCGCTTCAACTTCTGCGGCCGCGGCCGGCGTAATCTAGGAGACCGTGGCGCCGAGCGCCGTCACGATGCGTGGTCGGCGAACGGTGCTGCACCCGAAAATTTCCTATTGAACAAATGAGAAAAGGCATGAAAGCGATAGACATCATGACAGTCTCGGTGGTCACCGCGACCCGCCAGACCTCCGTCCAGAGCATCGTCAGGTCGATGCTGGATCACAGGATCAGTGCGGTGCCGATCGTCGACGACGAACAGCGCGTCGTCGGGATCGTCAGCGAAGGCGACCTGATGAATCGGCCCGAGGCGGGAACCCACCGCAGGAGGTCCTGGTGGCTGTCGATGTTCGGCGATCCGAAACGCCACGAATTGGAATTCGAGAAAGCCTACGGAAACACGGCGGCAGACGTGATGACGCGCAAGGTCGTCACGGTGCACGAGAGCGACAGTGTGGCGAGCGTCGCCGAGACGCTCGAGCGTCTGCACATCAAACGTGTTCCCGTCGTCCGCGACGGCAAGCTGGTCGGGATCATCAGCCGCGCGAACCTGTTGCAGTGCGTCGGGCAACTCGACAAGGGGGGAGTCCCGGGAGACGACTCGGTGGCCCAGCGCAAGGCGATATTCGAGCGGCTGGACGAAGCGGGACTTCGGTCGTACGCGATCAATGTGATCATCCTGAAGGACGCTGTCGAGTTGTGGGGCATCGTCGACAATGCGGAGCAGAGAAAGCTCGTCAGGCTGGCAGTCGCGAGCGTGCTCGGGGATCGCAAGATCGACGACCACCTGGGAGTCATGGACGCTCTCCCGTTGGCCGGACACGGTGCGATATGAGCGTCGGCGCCTGGGCTAGTGCGGCCGCCGGGTCGTCCGCGCCTTGCGGAGCCCGGGACGGAGAATTCCGCAGGATGTGACTCTGAACCGGCGCGTCAGCGGCGGCGCCGCCCGAACGGCGGCTGGCCGCGCCAGTACCGGATCATCATCCAGCCTCCGAACAGGCCGCCGAGGTGGGCGAAGTGGGCCACGCCGGAGGCGCTGCCGGTGACGCCGAGCGTCAGCTCGATCGCGCCGTATAGCGTCACGAACAGCCATGCCGGCATCGGGATCGGCGGCAGCAACAGGGTGATCGTTCGCCGCGGGAACAGCATCGCGAAACCGATCAGCAGGCCGAACAGTCCGCCGGACGCCCCGACGGTAGGTACCGGACTGCCAGTTGCCGCTGTGATCAGCAGTTGCGCGCCCGCGGCGGTCAGCACGCTCACCGCGTAGAACTGACCTAGCCGGCGCGAGCCCCAGACGCGTTCGAGCTCCGATCCGAACATCCACAGACCGAACATGTTGAAGGCCAGGTGCGCGAGTCCGGCGTGAAGAAAGGCGTAGGTGAACACCTGCCAGGGCATGAATAGCCCGGATCCCAGGGGCCAGAGCGCGAACCAGCCGATGATGGTGTCGCCGGTCAGCTGCATGAGCATGAACAGCGCGACGTTGGCGACGATGAGCGTCTGAGTCATCGGGGGCATCGAGCATTTCCTCCGTTGTCGATTGTGCGAGGCCCGCCTTAAGTTCGCCTTAAGGTCGACAGCCTAGAGTCACGGTACGCGAGATCCTGCGTACCGTCGGGATCCGCGCCACTCGCATATGGCAACGAGTCTTCGATGCACCGTCGTGAACGTCTGGTGTCGGCCCGGCTGGTCAGCCGGTTCGCCAATGGCGGCGGGTTCGGTGGCGGCGACCACAGCGGGTTCTAGGCGGGGGCGAATGCGGCTTCTTCTGGTCGAGGACGACAGGATGATCGGCGAAGCCGTCGTGGATCTGCTGCGCCTGGAGCACTACGCCGTCGACTGGGTCCGTGACGGCGAGGCCGCCGACACGGCGCTGCGCGCGCAGACCTACGATCTGGTGCTGCTGGACCTCGGGCTGCCGCGCCGCGACGGCCTGAGCGTGTTGCGATCGCTGCGTACGCGCAAGGAGCGCACGCCGGTCCTGATCGCGACTGCGCGCGATTCGGTACAGCAGCGCATCGAGGGGTTGGACGCGGGGGCGGACGATTATGTGCTCA
>JAHEDO010000142.1:2264-7938 GCA_024641185.1 Burkholderiaceae bacterium
GCTGCTCGCGCGCATTCGCGCGCTTCTGCGCCGGGCAGCCGGCAGGGCCGAGCCGGTCTACGAGCACATGGGTGTGAGCATCGATCCGGCGACCCGCGAGGTCACGGTCGGCGACCAGCCGGTCGTGCTCTCGGCGCGCGAATGGGCGGTGCTCGAGCCGCTGATCGCACGACCGGGCATGGTGCTGTCGCGGACCCAGCTCGAAGAAAAGCTGTACGGATGGCAGGACGAGATCAGCAGCAACGCGGTCGAGGTCTACATTCACGGCTTGCGCAGGAAGCTCGGCGCGGAGCTGATACGCAACGTACGCGGTGTCGGCTACATGGTGCCCAAGGCCTGAGGATGCGCCTGCGCTCGGCCCATTCGCTGCGCACGCGACTTCTTTGGTTTCTGCTCGCGGCGATTCTGGTGACCGCGCTTGCCCAGGCGCTGACCGCCTATCGGACGGCACGGGCGGAAGCCGACGAAATTTTCGACTACCACATGCAGCAGACGGCGATGTCGCTGCGCGGCGGCCTGTCGGTGAGCGGTGGCGTTGCGACCGGCGCGCAGGGGCTCGACGAGGAAAACTTCGACTTCGTCATCCAGATCTGGACCGCCGACGGCCTTCGCGTCTTCGAGTCCGCCGCGCGCGCGCAGCTGCCGCAGCGCGCCGTGCTCGGCTTCTCGGACGTGAAAGCCCATGGCGCCACGTATCGCGTGTTCTCGTTGCAGTCGCGCAGCCAGGTGATCCAGGTCGCGCAGGACATGGCGGCTCGCCGCGAGATGGCCAGCAAGCTCGCGCTGCGCACCGTCGTGCCGATCGCGGTGATGGCGCCACTGCTGATGTTCGTCGTCTGGTGGGTGGTGAGCGCTTCGCTCGCCCCGGTGTCGCGGGTGCGACGCCAGGTCGCCGAGCGGCAGGCCGATGACCTCACCGAGGTCAGCGAGGACGGCCTGCCCGAAGAGATCCGCCCTCTCGTGCACGAGCTGAACCTGCTGTTCAGGCGGGTACGGCAGGCGTTCGACGCGCAGAAGAGTTTTGTCGCCGACGCCGCGCACGAATTGCGTTCGCCGCTGGCCGCGCTGAAGCTGCAGGCGCAGGGTCTGCAGCGCGCCGGCGACGGCGCGACGCGCGAGATGGCGGTGAGCCGGCTGACCGCAGGCATCGACCGTGCGACGCGGCTGGTGGAGCAGTTGCTGGTCCTCGCGCGCCAGCAGGCGAACGCGACAGCCGGCGCTCCGCCTCAGCCGGTGGCGCTGACGGAGGTCGCGCGCCTTGCAGTGATGGACGCCACGCCGTCCGCGCAGGCGCGCCTCATCGACCTCGGTCTCGGTCGGGGAGACGCAGGCACGCTCGACGGACACCCCGAGGCGCTTCGCAGCCTGCTGCGCAACCTGCTCGACAACGCGGTCAAGTACTCGCCGCCGGGCGGAACGGTCGATCTCGAGGTCTGTCATGAGGCGGATGTGATGCGGCTCAGCGTCGAGGACAGCGGTCCCGGCATCCCGGAGCAGGACCGTGAGCGGGTGCTCGCGCGGTTCTACCGGGCCGCAGGCGCCGACGTGGTGGGCAGCGGCCTGGGCCTGGCGATCGTGCGATCGATCGCCGAGTTGCACGGCGCGACGCTCTCGCTGGGCCGTTCGCGGCGTCTGGGCGGGCTTCGTGTCGAACTGCTTTTCCCCATCAGGCGCTGAGCGCGTGCGCGGCAGGCCGGTACCTTAAGTTCCCTCTAATTCTCGCCGCTGATCATTGGCGCATGGACGGCATCGCCGTCGCATTCATGGAGTCAGCGATGAACCAGATGACGGACATGTTGCCTTTGACGTCAGCGAGAGCGCAGGCATTCATCCGTGGCGAAGCGACGCTGACGGTCGTCTCCGACGGGTCTTTCGACGAAGTTGCCGCGCGGCTCGAGGCCAGCCTCGCCGCGAACGACATGAGCATCGTGCAGGTGCACGACTTCGACCGGATGCTGGCGGCCAAGGGAGTCGTACTCGACGTGCGCAGCAGGGTCTACGAGGTCTGGAACCCCAGGCTCGCGGCGCGCCTTTTCGCGCTCGAGCCCGATCTGTCCCACCTGCTGCCGTGCCGCATCGCGGCTTAAGCGCCCACTAAGAATCCGCATTCAGAGTTCAGTTGTCAGACCTTCCACGTTTCCTTCAGGAGCAATCATGAAAGCAAAATCGATGACCCCGTCCCGCCTGATCCTTGCGTTGATTGCCGCCGGCGTCGTGGGCGGTGCGGGTACGAGTTTCATCGCCGGCCCGCCCGCACACGCGGCGCTGTTCGGCACGCAGGTCGCTGCCCCCGCGGCCGCGACGCCGAGCGCCGTCAGTGCGCCCGATTTTTCGGTGATCGCACAGCGCTACGGCGCGTCGGTCGTCAACATCAGCGTCAGCGGAATGAGGAAGATCTCCAACGATTCCGACGAGGGCGCGGCCGCGCAGCGCCACGGCGCGCCGGGCTTCGACCCCAACGATCCGTTCTTCGAGTTCTTCAGGCATTTCCAGGGACCCGACGGACCGGGTCGGCGCGACACGCCGGTGCACGGCCAGGGCTCGGGCTTCATTGTCAGCGCCGACGGCCTGATCCTGACCAACGCACACGTCGTGCGCGACGCGAAGGACGTGACGGTCAAGCTGACCGATCGTCGGGAGTTCAGCGCCAAGGTGCTGGGCTCCGACCCGAAGACCGACGTGGCGGTGCTCAAGATCGACGCGAAGAACCTGCCGGTGGTGCCGATCGGCAGTGCGCGCGACCTCAAGGTCGGCGAATGGGTGCTGGCGATCGGCTCGCCGTTCGGCTTCGAGAACAGCGTGACGGCGGGCGTGGTGAGCGCCAAGGGCCGCTCGCTGCCCGACGACGCGTTCGTCCCTTTCATTCAAACCGACGTGGCGGTCAACCCCGGCAATTCGGGCGGGCCGCTGTTCAACGCGCGCGGCGAGGTGGTCGGCATCAATTCTCAGATCTACAGCCACACCGGCGGCTACCAGGGCCTTTCGTTCGCGATCCCGATCGATCTGGCGACCAAGATCAAGGACCAGATCGTGGCCACCGGCAAGGCCAGCCACGCGCGGCTCGGCGTCGCGATCCAGGAGGTGAACCAGACACTGGCCGAGTCGTTCAAGCTGGACAAGCCGGAAGGCGCGCTGGTCGCGAACGTCGAGCCCGGCAGTCCGGCCGACAAGGCGGGGCTGAAGACTGGCGACGTGATTCGCAAAGTCGACGGTCAGCCGATCGTATCTTCCGGCGATCTCCCCGCGCTGATCGGACAGGCGGCGCCCGGCCAGAAGGTCTCGATCGAGGTCTGGCGGCAGGGCAAGCCGGAGGAGCTCACCGCGAAGCTCGCGGACGCGAGCGAGAAGACGGCCAAGCTCGCCAAGACCGACCAGAGCGTCGGCAAGGGCAAGTTGGGGCTCGCGCTGCGGCCGCTGCAGCCGAAGGAAAGTCGCGAGGCGGGCGTCCAGGGCGGGCTGCTGATCGAGGACGCGGCCGGCCCGGCGGCACAAGCCGGAGTCCAAGCGGGCGACGTGCTGATCGCGGTCAACGGCACGCCGGTCAGGAGCGTCGAACAGGTGCGCGAGGCGATGGCCAAGTCCGACAAGTCGGTGGCGCTGCTGATCCAGCGTGACGGCAACAGCATCTTCGTGCCGGTGCGGGTCGGCTGACCGGGGCGCGGCGCGGGCGTGCCTCGATCCGATCCGGCCGGCGCGACGGGCGCTTGATATTCCGCATGGCCGAATGCGTGCGCGCGCCCCAGAATCGGCGCACCCGTTACCGACGAAGAGAGCGCCGATGGCAAGTTCCGAGTTCACTCGCGCGCGCCGCGCGATGACCGCCCTGATCCTGTGCGGCTGCGCCGCGCTGCCGTGGCAGGCCCGCGGCGACGAGCCGCAGGCCAAGGCCGTCGTCGTCACGAAGGAGATGCTCGGCGCCGGTCAGGTCTCGAGCGGCGTCGCGCTGCCGCCGATCCCGCCGGTGACCGGGAATCGGCGCGAGCCGGTGCCGTCCTGGGGCAAGCCGCTGCCGTATCCCGTGGTGATCGCGGACCGCCGCAACAACCGGCTGATCGAGGTCACGCCCGACAAGCGGATCGTCTGGGAGTTTCCGTCGCCCAGCCTCAAGGTCTACCGCGGCAACGAAGACGTGAACTTCTCGCACGACGGCAGGCAGCTCGCGGTCAGCGAGGAAGACAACTACGACCTGCACATCGTCGACTACGAGACGCGCACGCTGTCCTGGACCTTCGGCGAACCCGACGTTCCGGGCAAAGGCGACAGGCTCAACTATCCGGACGACGCGCACCTGCTTGCGGACGGAAACTTCCTGACCGCCGACATCCGGAACTGCCGCGTGCTGATCATCGACCCCAGGACCCAGAAGATCGTCACCGAATGGGGCGCCAGCGGCGACTGCCGGCACGATCCTCCGCGCGCGCTGCATTACCCCAACGGCGCCACGCCGCTGGACAACGGCGACATTCTCGTCGCGGAGATCAGGGGGTCGTGGATCTCGCGGATCACCCGCGAGGGCAAGCTCGTCTGGTCGGTGCAGGCGCCGGGGGTGCACTATCCGTCGGACGCGTTCATGACGAAGGACGGGCAGGTGATCGTGGCCGACTTCTGGCGTCCCGGCGGCATCGTCATTTTCGATCCGCTGACGCGCAAGGTAAGCTGGGAGTACCGGGTCAAATCGGGCGAAGCGATGTTGACGAAGCCGTCGCTGGCGCGCGAACTGCCCGATACCGGCGACATCATCGCCGCCGACGACCTGCGCGAACGCGTCATCGTGATCGACCGCGCGACCAAGAAGATCATCTGGCAGTACGGCATGACCGACAAGAAGGGCTACAAACCGGGTTATCTGAATTACCCGGACGGTTTCGACCTCGACGTCTTCCGCGACTGGCGGCCCAAGACCGCGGCGGGCCGCTGATGTACCGGGTCCGGGGGATCGTCTGCGCGCTGGCGCTCGCCGTGTCGGCGTGCGCGCACGCGCAGGGCGCCGGCGGCCCGGACAGTGTGTTTCTCGAAGACCTGACCTGGACCGAACTGCGCGAACAGGTCCGTGCGGGCGCGACGACGATTCTCGTGCCGATCGGCGGCACGGAGCAGAACGGCCCCTACATGGCGCTCGGAAAGCACAACCTGCGGGTGCGGATGCTTGCCGAGAGGATCGCCCGCGCGCTTGGGCACACGCTCGTGGCGCCGGTCATGGCCTATGTGCCGGAAGGACAGCTGGACCCGCCGACGGCGCACATGCGCTTTCCCGGCACGGTGACCGTGCCCGACTCGATCTTCGAAGCGACGCTGGACTCGGCGGCGAACAGCTTCAGGCGGCACGGCTTCAGGGACATTGTCTTTCTCGGCGATCACGGGGGCTATCAGGGCAGTCTCAAGCGCGTCGAAGCCCGCCTGAACGGCAGGTGGGCGGCGACCCCGGCGCGTGCACACGCCGTCGACGAGTACTACCGCGCAGCGCAGGTCGACTACGCGGCCGAACTGCAGCGCCGCGGCTACACGCGCGAGGAGATCGGCACCCACGCCGGACTGCTCGACACCTCGATGTCGCTGGGCCTGGCGCCCGGACTCGTGCGCTCGGACAGGCTGCACGCCGCGGGCAAGCCGGCCGTGGCCGACGGTGTCTACGGCGACCCGCGTCGTGCCAGTGCGGCACTGGGGCAAGTGGGCA
>JAHEDO010000346.1 GCA_024641185.1 Burkholderiaceae bacterium
GATCGCCGACGAGATGAACATCAGCCCGGGCAACCTCTACTATCACTTCCACAACAAGGAAGAGATCGTGGACGCGCTGTTCGAGCAGTTCGAGCGCGAAATCGACCCGCTGCTCTCGGCGCCCGCGGCACGCGAGATCGCGTTCGAGGACGCGTGGCTGTTCCTGCACCTGCTGTTCGAGGCAATCTGGCGCAACCGTTTCGTCTATCGCGACATCAACGACCTGCTGTCGCGAAACCGCAAGCTCGAACTGCACTTCCGTACCATTCTCGAGCGCAAGACCAGCGCTGCGCACCTGCTGTGCTCGGCGCTCGCCTCCGGGGGCAGGCTGAACGCGAACCAGCGCGAGATCGCCGCGCTTTCGACCAACATGGTGGTCGTGGCCACCTACTGGCTGTCGTACGAGTACGCGGGCAACGCGCGCCGCTTCGGCGACGCTGGCTACCAGAACGGCGCGATCGCGCGCGGCGCCTATCAGGTGCTTTCGCTGCTCGCCCCGTACCTCGACGCCGAGGGGCGTGAACTGTTCAACCGCCTGGCGCGGGAATATCTTTCCGACTGACCACCGGAGGCAAGCAATGAACCTGCACAGGATGCTGCTCGAACGACAGGCCGAAGGCCGCCCGCTGCGGGTGGGGCTGATCGGCGCGGGAAAGTTCGGATCCATGTACCTCGCGCAGGCGCTGCGCACGCCCGGCATCCACCTGGTGGGCGTCGCCGACCTGTCGGTGCCGCGCGCGCGCAAGGCCCTGCGCCTGGTGGGATGGCCAGCCGCGCGCATCGCGGCGAAGAGCTTCGACGAGGCGGCGCGCAAGGGCTCCGCCCACCTGTGCGAGGACGCGCAGGCACTGATCGCGAGCCCGCAGGTGGACATCGTGATCGACGCCACCGGACACCCCGCCTCGGGTATCAGCCACGTGCTCGGCTGCTGCACGCACGGCAAGCACATCGTGATGGTGAACGTGGAGGCCGACGCGCTGGCCGGCCCGCTGCTGGCACAGCGTGCGGCCGAGGCCGGAATCGTCTACTCGCTCGCCTATGGCGACCAGCCGGCGCTGATCTGCGAGATGGTCGACTGGGCGCGCGCGGCGGGCTTTCCTGTGGTGGCCGCCGGCAAGGGAACAAAATATCTGCCGGCTTACCACCAGCTCACCCCCGACACCGTGTGGGAGCACTACGGAATCAGCGCCGAGGACGCGAAGATCGGCGGCATGAACGCGAAGATGTTCAACTCGTTCATGGACGGCACCAAGTCGGCGATCGAAATGGCGGCCGTTGCCAACGCCACCGGGCTCACGCCCGCGCCCGACGGGCTCGAGTTCCCGCCCTGCGGCGTGGACGACCTCGCCCACGTGCTGCGCCCGCGCGAGGCGGGCGGACACCTGCATCACCACGGCCAGGTCGAAGTGATCTCGAGCGTGGAGCGCGACGGGCGCGCGGTGCCGCGCGACCTCAGGTTCGGCATGTTCGTCACGATCGAGGGCGAAACCGACTACGTGCGCCGCTGCTTTCACGAGTACGGAATGACCACCGACGCGAGCGGGCGCTACTCGTCGATGTACAAGCCCTTTCACCTGATCGGGCTCGAACTCGGCATCAGCGTGGCGAGCGCGGGGCTTCGGCGCGAAGCCACCGGCGCGGCCACCGGCTGGCGCGGCGACGTGGTGGCAACGTCCAAGCGTGCGATCAAGGCCGGAGAGGTGCTCGATGGCGAAGGCGGTTACCTGGTCTACGGGCAACTGATGCCGGCAGCCGATTCGCTCGCCGCGGGCGCGCTGCCGCTGGGCCTGGCCCACGGCGTGCGCGTGCGACGCGCCGTGGGTGCGGGCGAGGTGCTGTGCTGGTCGGACGTGTCGGTGGACGCACGCGACGACGCGGTAAAGTTCCGCCGGCTGATGGAACGCACGGTGCCGGTGTGAGCCGCGCCGACACGATCGCACTGAATACGGGAGAAATCGGATGAACGAGGCGTACATTGTCGCGGCGGCGCGCACTGCCGGCGGCAAGAAGGGCGGCAGGCTCGCGGGTTGGCACCCGGCCGACCTCGCGGCGCAGGTCCTGGACGCGCTCGTCGAGCGCACCGGCGCCGACCCGGCCGCGATCGACGACGTGATCATGGGCTGCGTAATGCAGGTGGGCGAGCAGGCCTACAACGTTGCGCGCAACGCGGTGCTCGCCTCGAAACTGCCCGAGAGCGTGCCCGGCACGTCGGTCGACCGGCAGTGCGGTTCCTCGCAGCAGGCGCTGCACTTCGCCGCGCAGGCGGTCATGTCGGGCACCG
>JAHEDO010000347.1 GCA_024641185.1 Burkholderiaceae bacterium
CCCACCTACTGTTACCAGTGTGTCGCGGGGCCCGACCTGCTCACGGTCACCGTGCGCGACGGCGTGGCTTCCGAGGTCGAGCCCAACTTCTGCGCTGCCGAGGTGCACCCGGGAGGCGGCAAGGTCTGCGTGAAGGCCTACGGACTGGTGCAGAAGGTCTACAACCCGCATCGCATCACCAGCCCGATGAAGCGCACCAACCCGCGCAAGGGTCGCGACGAGGATCCGGGTTTCGTCGCGATCTCCTGGGACGAGGCGCTCGACACCGTCGCCAAGAAGCTCAACGCGATCCGCGCGAGCGGCTTGCTCGACGAGTCAGGCTACCCGAAGGTGGCGGCCAGTTTCGGCGGCGGCGGCACACCGCAGTCGTATATGGGCACGTTCCCCGCATTCCTCGCTGCCTGGGGACCGATGGACATGGGTTTCGGTTCGGGGCAGGGCGTGAAGTGCTATCACGCCGAGCACCTCTACGGCGAGCTGTGGCATCGTGCGTTCACCGTTTCGCCCGATACGCCGAACTGCAATTTCCTGATCTCGTGCGGCGCCAACGTCGAGGTGTCGGGCGGTGTGGTCGGGGTCTGGCGCCACGCCAACGCGCGTGAGCGCGGCATGAAGCGCGTGCAGGTCGAACCGCACCTGTCGGTGACGGGCGCGTGTTCGGCGCAGTGGGTGCCGATCAAGCCCAAGACCGACGCGGCGTTCCTCTACGCTTTGCTGCACGTGATGGTCTACGAGACCGCGCGCGAGCGACTCGACCTCGAATACCTGCGCGACGCCACGTCGTCGCCTTACCTGGTGGGCGAGGGCGGGTTTTACCTGCGCGATCCGGACAGTCGCAAGCCGCTCGTCTGGGACGAAGCCGCGGCGCGCGCCGTGCCCTACGACACGGCTGGCGCGAGGCCCGCGCTCGAGGGAGTGTTCGAGGCGCGCGCGATCGAGGTCGGCGCCGACGATGCGGTGCTCGCCGACGGCAACTTGCGCGGCCGGCCCGCGTTCGCGTGCTTCGTCGAGCACATGTCGCAATACTCGCCCGAATGGGCCGAAGGCATCTGCGACGTGCCCGCAGCCACCATCCGCGACGTGGCCAGGCAGTTCGTCGAGCAGGCGTGTGTGGGCGAGACGATCGAGATCGACGGATTGACGCTGCCCTTGCGTCCGGTGGCGGTCAGCCTGGGCAAGACCGTGACCAACGGCTGGGGCGCGTTCGAGTGCGTCTGGGCACGCACGATGCTGGTCGTGCTGGTTGGCGCGCTCGAGGTTCCGGGCGGCGCGCTCGGCACCACGGTGAGGTTGAACCACCCCCTGAACGAGCGCCTGCGCAGCGTGCGTGCGGGCGAAGACGGATTCATGGCGTTTCCGTTCAACCCCACCGACCGCGAAGGCTGGAGCGATCGGCCGAACATTCGCAACGCCTACCGCACGATGGTGCCGATCGCGGCCGACGGACCGTGGAGCCAGGCGCTCGGGCCGACGCATTTTTCCTGGATGTTCCTCGACGAGACGCCCAAGGGTTTGCCGAAGGTGACGTTGCCCGAGCTGTGGTTTGTCTATCGCACCAACCCGGCGATCTCGTTCTGGGACACGGCGGCGGTGACCGAGCGCATCGCGCGCTTTCCGTTCGTGGTGGCGTTCGCGTACACGCATGACGAGACCAACCACATGGCCGACATCCTGCTGCCCGAGTGCGTCGACCTCGAGAGCCTGCAGCTGATCCGCATCGGCGGCTCGAAGTACATCGAGCAGTTCTGGGATCGCGAAGGATTCGCGCTGCGCCAACCGGTGGTGGCCCCGCGCGGAGATTCGCGCGACTTCACCGACATCGCCACCGAACTGGCGGTGCGCACCGGGCTGCTCGAGAAGTACAACGCGTCGATCAACAAGGGTGCGGCCGGAGCCCCGCTCTCGGGCGAGGGCTTCGATTTCAGCCTCGACACCGGTGTGCGCCACGAACGCGACCAGATCTGGGACGCGGTGTGCCGCGCGGCGAGCGCCGACATTTCGCAAGGCGACGAGGTGCACGGCCTGGACTGGTTCCAGGAAAACGGGCTGATGACGCGCGCGTTTTCGCGCGCCGACTGGTACCTGTACCCGACGCTGCGCGCGCAGGGGCTTCGTTTCGAGTTGCCCTACCAGGAGCGGCTCAAGCGCATCGGCGAGCAACTGGGCAAGCGGCTGCACGAGCACGACATGCACTGGTGGGACACGCAGCTCAAGGAGTATCAGGCGCTGCCGGTCTGGGCCGACTTCCCCGGCAAGTGGGAGCAGGCGCTGGTGACGATG
>JAHEDO010000348.1 GCA_024641185.1 Burkholderiaceae bacterium
CGGATGAAACGACAGCACGCGCAGCCCCTTTGCGCCGAATTCGTTGTGCGCGAGTCGCGCGACCATGTTCTGTGCGGCCTTCGAGACGCGATAGAGCGCTCCGTTGAACGCCGTGGTCTGGGCGATCGACCCCAACCGGCTGGAAAGGAATGCAAGCGTGCCACCGGGCGTGGCGAGCTTGTCGGCCAGGATCGGCGTGAGAAGCATCGCCGCACGCACGTTGGTTCTCATGACCGCGTCGAATTCGTCGGCCGCGGACGGCTGCCTCAGGCTGGTGGTGCGCGTGCCGTACACCCCGGCATTGACCACCGCGACGTCGAGCCGAACGGCGCCGAGCTCGTTGCCCAGCCGCGTGAGATCGTCGGGGTGGAGCACGTCAACGCGGATCGCGCTCGCCCCCAGTGCCTTCAGTTTCGCGGACCCCGCCTCGTCGCGGTGCGTCGCGAGTACGGTCCAGCCGTCGGCGCGATACTGCCGCACGAACTCCAGGCCGATTCCGCGCGACGCCCCGACGATCAGGACCGAGGGCACTCAACGCACCCCTGCGAAGACCGCGGCCGACACTTAGATGGTCTCCACCGTCACGGCCACCGCTTCGCCGCCACCGATGCACAGCGTGGCGAGCCCCTTCTTGCCGCCGGTCTTGCGCAGCGCGCCGAGCAGCGTGACGAGGATGCGCGCACCGGAAGCGCCGATCGGATGGCCCAGCGCGCAGGCGCCGCCGTGGATGTTCACGATGTCGGCCGAGAGTTCGTACTCCTTCATCGCCGCCATCGTCACCGCGGCGAAGGCCTCGTTCACCTCCCAGAGGTCCACGTCGCCGGCCTTCCAGCCCGACTTGGCAAGCACCTTCTGGATCGCGCCCACGGGCGCGGTCGTGAACCACTCGGGCTCGTGCGCGTGCGTGGAGTGCGCGACGATGCGTGCAATCGGCTTGAGCCCCTTCTTCTGGGCGGTGGACGCGCGCATTAGCACGAGTGCGGCGGCACCGTCCGAGATCGACGAGGCGTTGGCTGCCGTGATCGTGCCGTCTTTCTTGAACGCCGGCCTGAGCGAGGGAATCTTGTCGAGCTTGGCCTTGAAGGGCTGCTCGTCCTTGTCGATGCTCACCTCGCCGCCGCGGCCCTTCACCGTGACGGGCGCGATCTCCCAGGCGAAGCTTCCGTCCTTGTTCGCGGCGAGCGCGCGCTCGGTGGAGCGGATCGCGAAGGCGTCCTGTGCTTCGCGCGTGAACTCGTATTTGGCCACGCAGTTCTCGGCGAACACGCCCATCGCCTTGCCACGCTCGTAGGCGTCCTCGAGCCCGTCGAGCGCCATGTGGTCGTAAAGCGTGGACGCGCCATAGCGATAACCCTTGCGGGCGTTCAGAAGCAGGTGCGGCGCGTTGGTCATGTTCTCCATGCCGCCGGCCACCATCACGTCGTGGGTGCCGCAAACGAGCATGTCGTTGGCGAACATCACGGCCTTCAGCCCCGAGCCGCACATCTTCGACAGAGTGACCGCGCCGGCCGAGCGCGGCAGCCCGGCTGCCAGCACGGCCTGGCGCGCGGGCGCCTGGCCCTGCCCGGCCATCAGGCAGTTGCCGAACAGCACTTCGCCCACGTCCTCGCCGGCCACGCCGGCGCGCTCGACCGCGGCGCGGATCGCGACCGCGCCCAGGTCGTAGGCGGGAACACCCGCGAAATCGCCCAGCATGCCTCCGATCGGGGTGCGGGCGGCGGAAACGATGACGACTGGATCAGTGCTCATGACGGTTCTCCATGGTTGCTTGGGCAAGGGCGCCGGAACGTGGCGCCGGGTTGGTCGGTGGGCGAGCCGCACCCGACGGCGACTCGCCTGCAGTTTCGCGCGCTGCCAGGCGGTGCCTGAAGCGCAGCGCGTCGGGGTAGGGAAACACATCCTCGAGGATACCCTCGCGGATGCGACGCTGGTGCTCCTGCCAGTAGGCGGCCTCGAGCAGTTCGGCGTGGTGGCGCATGAACCCCTCGCGGATCAGCGGGTTGCCGAGCAGGAAGGTCTCGAACTCCTCGGGGAAGACGTCGTTCTGGCCGATCGGGTACCAGGGTTCGGAAGCCATTTCCTGCTCGGGCGTGCGCGCTTCGGGAATCTTGCGGAAATTGCAGTCGGTGATGTAGGCGACTTCGTCGTAGTCGTAGAACACCACGCGCCCCTGGCGGGTCATGCCGAAGTTCTTGTAGAGCATGTCGCCGGGGAAGATGTTGGCCGCCACCAGGTCCTTGATCGCCTGCCCGTACTCGTCGAGCGCGTGATTGCGCTC
>JAHEDO010000349.1:0-410 GCA_024641185.1 Burkholderiaceae bacterium
GTCGAACGAGAACTCGTTCTTCGGCGCCGCGCTCAACCCCTGGGATCGCGCCGCCATTCCCGGCGGTTCGTCGGGCGGCTCGGCCATCGCGGTGGCTGCCGGTCTCGCGCCCATCGCCACAGGCACCGACACCGGCGGCTCGGTGCGCCAGCCGGCGGCGATGTGTGGCGTCACCGGCATCAAGCCCACCTACGGGCGCGTATCGCGCTACGGAATGATCGCGTTCGCGTCCAGCCTCGACCAGGGCGGCGCGTTCGGGGCAACCGCGGCCGACTGCGCGGCGCTGCTCGGCGCAATGTCCGGTTTCGACGCGCGCGACTCAACCAGCCTCGAGCGTGCGCCCGAAGATTTCGCGCGCGAGATCGACGCGCCGCTCGACGGCATCCGCGTCGGCATCCCGGAGGAGTTCT
>JAHEDO010000349.1:420-2271 GCA_024641185.1 Burkholderiaceae bacterium
CTTCGGCGAGGGACTCGCACCCGACGTGCGCGCCGCGATCGACGTTGCACTCGCCGAACTCGAGAAGCAGGGCGCCCGGCTCGTGCGCGTGTCGCTGCCGCGCACCGAGCTGGCAATACCGGCCTACTACGTGATCGCCCCGGCCGAGGCGTCGAGCAACCTGAGCCGTTTCGACGGCGTGCGCTATGGCCTGCGCGCGGCCGACTACGAAGATCTCGTCGACATGTACCAGCGTACGCGTGCCGAGGGCTTCGGCCCGGAGGTCAAGCGCCGCATCCTGATGGGCACCTACGTGCTCTCGCACGGCTACTACGACGCCTACTACCTCAAGGCGCAGAAGTTGCGACGCCTGATCGCCGAAGACTTCCGTCGCGTGTTCGGCGAGGTCGACGTAATTGCCGGCCCGGTCTCGCCCACGGTGGCGTGGGACATCGGCGAGCGCGCCGACGACCCGGTGCGCAACTACCTGGCCGACATCTTCACGCTGCCCGCTTCGCTCGCGGGGCTGCCCGGAATGTCGGTGCCGGTGGGCTTTGGCGAACACGGTCGCCCGGTGGGTCTGCAGCTGATCGGAAACTACTTTTCGGAGGCGCGGCTGCTCAACGTCGCGCACCGCTTCCAGTCGGCCACCGGCTGGCACGCAATGCGGCCCGCTTCGGTCGCGTCCGCGCAATCGGAGGCCGCCTCGGCGGGCAAGACAGCGCAAGAGGCGGCGCCGGCTCCGCGCGCAGGGGGCGCGTCGTGATCGGACGGTCCGCGTGCGTTGCCGCGTTGGTCCTCGGCACCCTCGTCGGGGCCTGCACGATGCCCCCCGGCACGTCGCCCCCGCGTGACTCCTACACGCGCCCGACGCCGATTGCAGCGCGCGTGATCACGCTCGACGCGCACTGCGAGCAGACCGAAGACGACGGATTTCGCGAGCTGGCACGCCTGCGCATCGATCGCGACGTGGTGCAGTCGCTCTCCTGGGAGTTGTGGGTGGGCAAGAAGGGCGGGTGCCGCTTCGAGCGCGAAGATTTCGAGCAGACGCAGCGTGCGCCGCACATCGAGATGCGCGCGCGCGACGGCAGCGGGTGTCGGCTGATGGTCTGGCAGGAGCCGAGGCGCGTCACGCTCGCGCACGCGGGGTGCGAAACGCGCTGCACGCCGGGTGTTTACGATCGCGCCTGGCCGGTCATGTTCGACCCGGGCAGCGGTCGCTGCGCACGCAACTGATGCACCAGACGTGGAGCGGGCGATGAACTGGGAAGTGGTGATCGGCCTGGAGACGCACGCGCAGCTCGCCACGCACTCCAAGATCTTTTCCGGCGCGTCCACCGACTTCGGTGCCGCCCCCAACACGCAGGCGAGTGCCGTCGACCTCGCGCTGCCGGGCGTGCTGCCGGTGATGAACCGCGCGGCGGTGGAGTGCGCGATTCGGCTCGGTCTCGCCGTGGGCGCGAAGATCGCGCCGCGCTCGGTGTTCGCACGCAAGAACTACTTCTACCCGGACCTGCCCAAGGGTTACCAGATCAGCCAGTTCGAGATTCCGGTAGTGGCCGGCGGGTCGCTCACGGTCGTCTGGGAGGAGGGCGGCGAGCAGCGCGAGCGCGTCGTGCGGCTCACGCGCGCGCACCTCGAGGAAGACGCGGGCAAGTCGCTGCACGAGGACTTCCACGGCATGACCGGCATCGACCTCAACCGCGCCGGTACGCCGCTGCTCGAGATCGTGACCGAACCCGACATGCGCTCGGCCAGGGAAGCGGTGGCTTATGCCAAGGCCTTGCACGGCCTGGTCACCTGGCTGGGCATTTGCGACGGCAACATGCAGGAAGGGTCGTTCCGCTGCGACGCCAACGTTTCGGTGCGCCC
>JAHEDO010000143.1 GCA_024641185.1 Burkholderiaceae bacterium
CTGGTACCTGTTCCCGACCCTCGTCGAGCAGGGGCTGCGGTTCGAACTGCCGTACCAGGAGCGCCTGAAGCGCGTCGGCGAGCAACTGGGCAATCGCCTTCACGAGCGCGACCTGCACTGGTGGGACGCCCAACTGCAGGAATACCAGGCGCTGCCCGCCTGCAAGGACTTCCCGGGCCTGTGGGAACAGTCGCTCGTGCGCATGGGGGGCCGCGGTGAGGACTATCCGTTCTGGCTGCTGACGGCGCGCAGCATGCAGTACGCCTGGGGCGCCAACGCGGGGTCGCCGCTGATGCGCGAAGTGGGGGACAACATTACCGGTCACCGGGGAGTGATCGTCAACACGCGCATGGCGGCATCGCTCGGCATCGCCGACGGCGACATGGTCGACATCGCGACGCCCTTGCGCGCGGTACGGGGCCGCGCGGTGCTGCGCGAAGGCATCCGCCCCGACACGCTCCTGCTGCTCGGCCAGTTCGATCACTGGGCCACGCCGGTCGCGAGCGACTTCGGCATGCCGAGCATGAACTCGCTGGTGCCGATGTCGATGGAACTGACCGACGCGACCGGCTCGGGCGCCGACATCGTGCGCGTCGCGCTGCGTCGCGCGAAGGGCAAGCGATGACGCGCTGGGTGATGGTCGCGGACCTGCGCCGTTGCGTCGGCTGCCAGACCTGCACCGCGGCCTGCCGGCACGCGAACGCGACGCCGCCCGGCACCCAGTGGCGGCGCGTCATCGACATGGAGTTCGGCGAGTTCCCGGATGTCAGCCGCGTATTCGTCCCGGTGGGCTGCATGCAGTGCGAGGACCCGCCGTGCATGGATGTCTGCCCGTCGACGGCGACGAGAAAACGTGCCGACGGAATCGTCTCGATCGACTATGACTTGTGCATCGGCTGCGCCTACTGCGCGCTGGCCTGTCCGTACCAGGCACGCTACAAGACGGATCGGGCAACCTTCGCCTACGGAACGGGCGCCACGCCGAGCGAGGCGCAGCGCTTCGATGCCGCGCGGGTCGCGGTCGCGACCAAGTGCACCTTCTGCTCCGACCGGATCGACGAGGGAACCGCAAAGGGGCTGGTGCCCGGCGCGGACCCGGAGGCGACCCCGGCCTGCGTGAACGCCTGCATCGCGAGTGCGCTGCATTTCGGCGACATCGAGGACGCGCAAAGCAACGTGTCGCAGCTGCTCGCGGAGAATCGCAGCTTCCGCATGCACGAGGAGCTCGGCACCGAGCCCGGTTTCTACTACCTGTGGGACGCGCGATGAGCTTCGGTCCGAATCCCTGGCTGCAGACGCAGTGGGACGCACGCGCCGCGACCAACTTCATGGCCGGCGGAGCGGGAAGCGGACTGGTCTTCGCCGGTGCCGTGCTGCAGATGGCCGGGGCACCGTCGGCGCTCTGGGGCGCGTGCGTGCTGCTCGGTCTCGCGCTCGTCGGCGCCGGGCTCACCGCGGTGTGGTTCGAGATCGGCCGGCCGTTGCGCGCGGTCAACGTGATCTTCAATCCGGGGACCTCGTGGATGACGCGCGAGTCGATGGTCGCGCCGCTGCTGTTCGCCGGGGCAATGACGCTGTGGCTGTCGAGATCGGTGTTCATCGCCGCGGTGCTCGCGCTCTGCGCGCTTGCCTTCATGTTCGCGCAGGGGCGGATCCTGCGCGCCGCCAGGGGCGTGCCGGCGTGGTGCGACGCGTCGGTTCCGGCGTGGATGGTCGCCACCGCCCTGGTCGAGGGCGCGGGGCTCGCGCTCGCGATCGCGGCGCTGCTGGGACAGGCGGCGCACTGGGCCGGGCTCATCGTCGCGGGCATGACCGTCGCGCGTGCGCTGGTCTGGGTCGCCTATCGGCGGCGCGTGGACGGCTCGACAAGCGCGGGCGCGCGGCGCGCGCTCGACGCGATCGGGCTGCGGCTGGTGCTCGTCGGAACGTTGCCGCCGGTTCTGCTGGCTCTGCCGGGCGCGCTCTTCGACACGGGATCCGGGGTGACGATGCACGCGGCGCTGTTTGCGTCCGGCGCTCTGGCATGGCTCGGCGGGTGGATCGCCAAGTACGGCCTGGTATGTCGCGCGTCCTACAACCGTGGCTTTTCGCTGCCGCACCTGCCGGCGCGGGGTCGACGATGAGCGCAAGGGCCCGGACGTGATGGCGGTCGTGCGACCGGTCGGCGCGGCGCGTGGGGCCGGCGGCGCGGGCGCGCGGGGACCGTCGGAGCCGTCGGGACCGCCGAGACCGTCGGCCGCCGGAGTGCGCCCGGCACTGGTTCGAGGGTCACCGCAGCAGGCGCCGATGTTCGAGCCGGAGATTGAGACGATGCCGCGCGAGCGGCTCGCGGCGTTGCAGTTGCGCAGGCTCAAGCGGGCGCTTGCGCACGCCGCCACGGTGCCCTTGCACGGCGCCCGGATGCGCGAGGCGGGCTTCGAGCCCGCGGCGCTGCGCTCGCTCTCGGACCTGCGGTCGCTGCGCTTCACCGTCAAGACCGACCTGCGCGATCACTACCCGTTCGGGATGCTCGCGCGGCCGCTGGCGTCGCTGGCACGGCTGCACGCGTCCTCCGGAACCACCGGAAAGCCGACGGTGGTCGGCTGCTCGGCGGGCGACATCGCGACCTGGGCAAGGCTGATGGCTCGGTCGATGGCGTGCGCCGGCGTTCGCCCCGGAGACCTGGTCCACAACGCCTACGGCTACGGCCTGTTCACCGGGGGCCTGGGCGCGCACTACGGGGCCGAGGCGCTCGGTTGTCCGGTGGTGCCGATGTCCGGCGGCAACACCGAGAAGCAGGTGGCGCTGATCGCCGACTTCGGCGCGACCGTGCTCTGCGCGACGCCCTCGTACGCGCTCGCGATCGCCGAGGAAGCCGAGCGAATGGGCGTCGACCTGCGTGCCGGCCCCTTGCGGGTCGGACTGTTCGGCGCCGAGCCCTGGAGCGAAGCGATGCGCGCCGAGATCGAGCGGCGCCTGGGGCTGAAGGCGATCGACGTCTACGGGCTCTCGGAGATCATGGGGCCCGGCGTCGGGATCGAGTGCCACGAAGGGCCGTGCGGGCTGCACTGCTGGGAGGACCACTTCGTCTTCGAACTGGTCGATCCGGAGACCGGCGCAGCGGTGCCGGAGGGCGAGGCGGGCGAGCTCGTGGTGACGACACTCAGCCGCGAGGCGTTGCCGATGGTGCGCTACCGCACGCGCGACATCACCCGGATCACGACCGAGCGCTGCCGCTGCGGGCGCACGCACCTGCGGTTGCGCAGGATCACCGGCCGCAGCGACGACATGCTGATCATCCGCGGCGTCAACGTCTATCCGTCGCAGGTGGAGTCGGTGCTGGTCGGCTTCGAGGGGACCGCGCCGCACTACCTGCTGGTCGTCGATCGCGAGGGCGCGATGGACCGGCTGACGATCGAGGTCGAACTCGACCCGGACGCGGCGCCGGCCGCGGACCTGCACCCGCGCATGGCCGCCGACATCGGCCATCACCTGAAGGCGATGATCGGCGTCACCGCGCGCGTCGTGTTGCGCCCTCCGGGGACGATTGCACGTTCGGCGGGCAAGGCGGTCCGGGTGCGCGACCTGCGCGCGAGCGCGCCGCGCTGAGCGGGGCGACCCCGCCGCGATCGCACGTCTCCCGAACATGCTGGCGCTGCCCACCGATGCCGCCGGCCGAAGCCGGCTGCTCCCGGCGTCGCTGCCGTTTCGACACTTCGCGGCCGGCGCGGTGTTCCAGCTCGCAGGCTGGCTGCTGCTCGCGTTCGCCCCCGAGGGCGTCGCCGCCTACACCGGCGGGCTCGGTCCTTCGCTCGCGGCGCTGCATGCGTTCACGCTGGGCACGCTGACGATGACCGCGCTCGGCGCCGGACTCCAGCTGCTGCCGGTTGCCACGGTGCAGCCGGTCCGTGCGGTCGGCCTGGCAAAGCTCCTCTGGTGGCTGCTCTGCGGGTCGCTGACGCTGTTCGTCGCGGGCGTGGCGCGCGTGGACACCGCGATTGCCGCGGTTGGCGCGACCGGAACCGGCGTGGCGCTCACCGCGCATGCCGGTCTGATCGCCGCAAATCTGCTCGCTGCGCGTCGCTTCAGAGCGATGATCGCTTACGCCTGGTGCGCGCTGTTCGCGCTGCTCGCCGTGATCGCGAGCGGCCCGGCGCTCGCGCTGCAGTGGCGGCTCGGCTGGCTGGCGGATTCGCGCGCGGTCGCGCTCAGCCACCTGATCGTCGCCTGCTACGGCTTCCTCGGCCTGCTGACGGTCGGCTATTCGTACCTGCTCGTGTCGATGTTCATGGTCGCCAAGGCGCCGTCGGAGCGAGCGCAGCGTGCGGTGCTCGTGGTCGGCGCGACCGCGATCGCCGGATGCGGCGGCCTGGCGTTCACCGGCGTCTGGCGAACCGGCATCGCGGGCTTCGCGCTGCTCGGGCTGGCCGCGGCGGTGGTTTACGCGGTGCAGATGATGCGGCTCAGCGCGCGGCGCCGCAGTCGCGACGCGCCGTGGTCGCTCGCGCTGATGCGATTCGCCTGGTTCGCGCTGCCGGCCAGCGTCGCGCTGGGGGCCGCGATCGCGGCCGCTGGTGCCGGGGCGGGCGCGGAGTTCGGCGCGGGTCACGGGGCGCAGCAGGCGGCGCTCGGCGGGGTGCTGCCGCGCCTGCTGTCCTCGGGCGCCGGCCAGGCGGTGTTCGTCGTGCTGACGGTGCTGGGTTGGCTCGGCAGTTTCATGCTGGCGGTGGCGCTGCGAATCGTGCCGTTTCTCGCGTCGGTCCACGCCAAGCTGCGCCGCGGGCGGCTGCCGCTGACCTCCGCGATGACGCCGGCGCCCGCCGGCCGCGCGGTGGCGATCTTGCATCCGCTGGGCGTCGTGACGCTGCTCGGCGGACTGATCGCCGGGAGCGACCGGCTGGTGAGCCTTGCCGGGCTGATCGGCGCCGCGGCGTCGCTCGCCTTCATCGCCTTCCTCGCGGGCGTGCTCCGGCGCGCAAGCGCACCCGGGGCCGGTGCAGCGGGGTGGCGGGGGCGGGCTTCCTCTGCGACGCCCGGTGAGGGCGGGTGAGCCGGTTCGCGTCGACATCGCGGCGCGCCGACCGGCCGGACCTGGCGATGCGGATCTGGCGATGCAAACCGGGCGACGCGAACCGGCGACATTCGATACGAATCCCGCGATATTGACTCTGCGGGTAATTCTGGTATCGTAATACCAAATTAAGCCGACAGCGGATCCCGGTCCGCGGATTCGGAGGAGCGATCGATGGAATTCCGGTGCCAGACCACGCGAAGACTGCACGAGGAGCACGAGGCGAGCTTCGACGCCTGCGCGCGACTCGAACAGGCGCTGACGGCGCGCGCGCGCGGCGGGGCGCCGGAGGCCGGAGACCCGCAGTGGGGCTCGCTGGCACGGGGCCTGGACGCGCAACTCGGCGCCGAGGTCCTGCGCCACTTCGATTTCGAGGAGCGCGCGCTGTTTCCGCTGCTCGAGGAGGGCGGCGAAGGCGACATCGCTTCGCTGCTGATCGAGGAGCACGACGCGATCCGTGAATGCTCCGCCATGCTGCGCCCCCTGCTGGCGCGATCGCGCGAGACCGTGCTCGACGCGCAGGACTGGCGGGCGCTGACGATGCTCGGCAGGGAACTCGCAGAGCGACTGGTCTCGCACGCGCAGAAGGAAGAGATGGCGCTGCTGCCGGCGCTCGACGATCTTCTCGACGACGACCGCGACAGCGACCTGTTCAACGAATACGTGCTTGCCTGACACCACAGCGGGCGTGCAGACGCGCCGACCCGCGAATCCGACAATGGAGCCGACCATGGCCGACCCCAACCAGCAACCGACATCGGCGGCGGTGACCTTCCGCCCGCTCGAGGCCAAGGACCTGAACCGGGTCGTGTCGATCGACGCGGCGCTCTCGGGCAACCGGCCCCGGCGCGGTTACTTCGAGCGCAGGCTGCAGGCCGCGATCAGGGAGCCGCAGATGCACCTGCAGTTTGCGGCGGAGCACGCCGGCGTTCTGGTCGGCTACGTGCTGGCCCGACGCATGCGAGGCGAATTCGGGCGGGACGCGGAGGCGCTGCGCCTCGCGGTCATCGGGGTGGAGCCAGGCGAACAGCACCACGGGGTGGGCGTCGGCCTGCTCCACTGCCTCGAGGACTGGTGTCGCCGGCACGGACTGCAAGAGATCCGCTCCCAGGCTCACTGGAAGCATCACGCGATGCTCGAATTCTTCGATCACGCGGGATTCTCTCTGGGACGCAATCACGTGATCGACTGCGAGGTTCACGCCGGTCCGCTGGTCGCGGCGGGCGGCAGCGCGGAACCCTCGGATCGCGACGACCGGCACGAAGTCGACTACAGCGATCCGGCCGCCAACGACTTCGAAGCGCTGCCGCGCGACCGGGTCGACGTGAGGATCCTGCAGCGCGAAGACGCCGCTGCGCTCGCGCGCATCGATCGCAAGAACACCGGGCACGACCGCTCGGCCTATCTGGCGCAGCTCGTCGACGAAGCGCTCGACGAGTCGTCGGTGCGCGTATCGCTGGTGGCTCGCGTCGACGGGATCGTCCGCGGCTTCGTGATGGCCAAGGCCGACTTCGGGGACTTCGGGCGGACCGAGCCGGTGGCGGTCATCGACACGATCGACGTCGATCCCGACACCGCGGGGCAGGGGATCGGCAGCGCGCTGCTGTCGCAGTTGTTCGTGAACCTTCAGGCGCTGCAGGTGGTGCGCGCCGAAACGGTGGTTTCGCTCGAGAACCTCGGCCTGCTCGCGTTCCTGCATCGCCGCGGATTCGAGCCGTCCGAGCGGCTGGGATTCGTGCGCCGGGTGCAGTGACGCGCGGGCGCGACAAAGACGGTACGAAGACGGAAAAAAACGGTTGCCGATTGATTTATCGCAAAGATTTCGGCGGCGCGCATAGCTAACATCTACTTACACCGTCCTCCTGGTGTTTTGGGGTGATCGATCGGCGACGAGCCGGCCGCTCACCCTTTCTTCTTTTTGGGGGCCGCGGCTCACGCGGCTGCGCGCTGCTGCAGCGCGGCCAGCTTGTGGTGGCGGTAGTCGCCCCAGATCGCCGCGCCGATCGCGCCGGCGTAGATCGAATCGGGGTGGCTGATCGCCCGCACCTCGATCTTTTCGTTGACCATTTCCTCGCCGATCGCCGCGAGCAGTCCACTGTCCAGCGCCAGTCCGCCGGTGATCAGCACCGTGCCGTCCTTGATGCCCGTGACCTTGAGCAGCTTCACGATGCGCGACGCCATCGACAGGTGGATGCCCTTGAGAATGTCGGCGGTGGCGATGCCGCGCGAGACCATGTTGATCACGTCGGTCTCGGCGAGCACCGCGCAGATCGAACTCACCTTCTCCGGATCGCTCGACGTGCACGACAGCGTGCCGATTTCCTCGAGTGCGACGCCGAGGTAGCGGGCGATGTTCTCCAGGAATTGCCCCGACCCGGACGCGCACTGGCTCGTCATCTTGTACGACAGCACCTTGCCGCGCTCGTCGACACGGATCGCGCGCCCGTTCAGCGCGCCGACGTCGAAGACCGCCTTGGCCTGCGGCTCCAGGAACACGCCGCCGCGGGCATGCGTCGTCATCGAGTAGAAATGGCCGGTCGCGAAGCTGACGTTCTCGCCCTCTCCGGTGGTGGCGATGTAGTCGATGTCCCGAGCCTTCAGCCCGCCCTCGTCGAGCACTTCGTCGAAGCCCTTCGTCGCGAGCTCGAACGGGTCGCGCTTGCGGATGCGCTCGCAGCGCTTTGCGATCCAGCGGTGGTCGTCGCCTTCGTGCTGGAACAGGGCGGTCTTGACTG
>JAHEDO010000144.1 GCA_024641185.1 Burkholderiaceae bacterium
GACCAGAACGTTCTGGCTCCGGCGTCGACTTGCGTCGGCAATCCGCTCGAAAAGATCGGACGAGGCGATATCCGGCGCCTGCCGGGGCGCATGGCCGGCGGGGCGGGTTCCCCTTCCGCTCGGAACTAGGCGTATCGCCCGCGTTACAGCGCTCGACCGCGCGACGAATCCCGCTGCAGAGTCGCCAAAGAAGGCGGCCCAGGGCACCTGCGAATCCTGTCCGTTGTCCTGGTCAATCGCGATTCGCGTCGCTATAATGCGCCCTGTATTGTCTTTCGTCAACCATTTGTCCATGACAAACCAACATTTGATCGATCCGCTGAAACGGGTCGCAGCGCGGTCCGATCGCTTCGCGCGAGGCCCCGATTTCTTCGCGCGACGCCCTGATTTCTTCGCGCGAGGCCCCGATGTCTGAGTTCGGCCAGGCAAGCCGGCCGACCGTCGGGATCGCGGCGGTCGAGCGGGACACCGGCCTTTCCAAGGACACGCTGAGAGTCTGGGAGCGGCGGTACGGCTTCCCGCAGCCCGACCGCGACGCCTTCGGCCAGCGCGCCTACACGCCGCAGGACGTGGACAAGCTGCGGGTGATTCGCCGCCTGCTTGACGCGGGGCATCGACCTGGGCGGATCGTCGCGATGCCGATCGCCCAGCTTCGTGCACTGTCGGAGACCGCCGCGAGCGCCTCCGGGCGGGTCGCCGCGGACAATCCGGCGGGCCCGGACCTCGAGCGCTACCTCGAGTTGGTCCGCTCGCACCGGATCGACGATCTGCGCCGTGCGCTGTCGACCGCCGCACTGCAGTTCGGGATCGAGCGTTTCGTGGTCGATCTCTGCGCGCCGCTGAACCGATCGGTCGGCGACCGGTGGGCGCGCGGCGAGCTGGAGATCTTCGAGGAGCACCTCTACACCGAGTCGATGCAGGTCGTCCTGAGGAGCGCGATCGGCAGCATACCGGCCCCCGGGGAGCACCCTCGGGTGCTGCTGACCACCGTTCCCAACGAAACGCACGGGCTCGGGCTGCTGATGGCCGAAGCCCTGCTGGCACTCGACGGGTGCCGCTGCATATCGCTGGGCACCCAGACCCCGATCGGCGACGTCGTCCGTGCGGTCGCGGCTCAGCGTGCCGAGATCGTCGCGCTGTCGTTCTCCGCGAGCCTGAGCCCGAACCTGGTCGTCGACGGGCTCGCCGAACTGCGGGCGCGGCTGCCGGTCCAGGTGGAGATCTGGGCCGGCGGACGGTGCCCGATCCTCAAGCGCCGGCCACCGAAGGACGTCACCGTGCTGGGCGGCCTGGACGAGATCCGCGGCGCGCTCGCCCGCTGGCGCGCTCTGCGCGGCGCCCCTCAGACGAACAGCGTCAGCACGCCGGTATAACCGTAGATCCGGTCGCGCGCGATCTCGCCGCTGGCGTGAAAGCCGATCAGCGGCACGTCTCCAAGGTTGTGGCGAATCAGTTCGAGTTCGGCGCCCGGGGCACCGAACAACTGCGCTCCACGGGCGACGCAGCTGTGGTACAGCGCCCCCTTCACCTGCAGCGATTCGTCCTCGATTTCTCCGCGCAGCTCGGTGCAGATGCGGATCAGATCGCGTCGCGCGGCCTGCTGGTCACGAGTGCAGAAGACCACCCGGTCACCCTCGCTGGGCGTCGCTGCCACCGCGACCAGCCGATTCTGCGGGTCGATGCCCACCACGTTGCGCACCAGGTAGTCGCCGAACCCCACGCCGCGGTCCGCGTCGCCGGGGGACAGGCCGACGAACAGACCTTCGCGCAGGCGTTCGGACGGAAGTGACCGCAGGATCTCGTCGCCGTCGCGCGAGGTGCGTGCGCGCTCCGGCACGTCGAGATCGGAAAGCAGCACGTCCAGCGCCGGACGGCCGTCGAGTGCGCAGATGAAGTGAGATGAGCACTCCGAAATCACGTGCTCGCCGGCGAGCGGCGCGCACCCCTGCGTCACGCGTGAGCGCAACGGCACCGCGGCGGAAAGGATCACGCCCGACAGTCCGCCGCTCAGCGTCTCGCCCGCCACCTGCGAATAGCCGCCGGCGTCGGCGCTGACCAGGCCGCCGAACAGGTAGCCGGTGGCGGTTCGCGCGGCGAGGTCGGCGACCATCTCCTGGAGCTGCGGCGTCGACGGGTCCGCGTGGACCAGCGCGGTATGCGAGCGAAGCGCGCCGTCCGCGGCGCGCTCGTCGCCGTCGAGGGCACGGCGTCGCCCCGAGAACAGTTGATAGCCGTCGTCGGGCAGGCTCGCCAGCATCATCGCCAGGGCGGGCTCGTCCGGATATTCGGTGTCCGCCGCACAAACACCGTGCCCGATCGCACCAACCCAGTCCTGCACGCCGCTGCGCTCGCGCAGCGTCTCGACCAACCGGTCCAGTTCGGGCGCGAAGGCGGGGCTTGCGTACAGAATGCCCAGATTGGCATCGGCGGCGAACGCGGGGTCGGCGGTCTGGGCCAGGACCTGCGCCAGCGCGAGGTCGGCCGCCATCCTCCAGTCGGGATGCGCCGCGTGCCCGATCCTGAAGCGGCCCACGTCAGCGTTTTCCCTTGGCACCGCGGCTCGCCGCCTTCCCCGGGGCCGCGGTCTTGCCGCGCCCGCGCCCGCCGGCGGCACCGGTCCCACCGGCCGTCCTGGTTTCGCCGCCTGCCTGCGCGTCGCGCGCGTTCGCGCGTTTACCGCCAGCCTTCGCGGACCTCCGCGATCCGCCGTCCCGGACCGGCGGCGCGGCGGCGCCCGCCTTTCCGGCGCCCGCCTTTCGCTTGCGCGCGCCACCTGGCGCGGCGACGGCGTCGTCCCGAACCGCGTCGGCCATTCCGGCGCTCGCCAGTGCAGCTTGCGCAACCTGGTTGAACTGGCTCTGAAGCAGGTTCCACCAGGCTGCCGGACTGGCGGCGGCTCGCGACAATCCTTCCGTGATCGATTCCGCCGGCCCCCGTGCCGGCGCTGCGGTCGCGGCTGGCGGCGGCTCGGACGCTTCGTGCGCCACCGCCGGTTCCGGTTCAGGCGCCGCAGGGTCGTCCGATGCCGGCGTCTCGGTCGGGTTCGACGTTACCGCGGCACCCGCGGCAGCGGTCGCCGCGCGTTGCATCGCGCCGAACGCCGCGATCGTGCGCGACGCCGCGTCGCCTGCCTCGCCCGAGGACGACATCGCATCTCCGAAGGCGCGCATCGCCGCGATCGTGTCGCGCTGCATCTCCATGCCCTGGATCGAACTGCGCAGCATCGCGAGGTTCATCGTGAGCCACTGTTCGACCACCTTCAGGTCGGCGATGCGCCGATTCATCTCCTCGACGTCCATCGTCGGCGCGAGGTTCGTCGGCAGATTCAGCGTCGACCAGGCCTGCTTGACGAACTCCATCGAGTCCAGCACGCCCCCGAGCGGGCCCATGCCGAGCGTTCCCATCCCGAACTTGTCCGTCACGATTCCTCCCGCCTGGTTCGCCGGCGCCACAGCCCGCGAACCGCACCGCTGTGACGATTCGACGATAACAGAGGGGCCGACGCGGTGCTACCGCGCGATCGGGATGTTCCTAGAACGGCGAATCCGGCGAGAAATTCGGCGCACGCTTGGCGCGAAGCGCGGCGGCGCCTTCGCGAACGTCGCTGCCGGCAAAGCCCATCATCTCGAGCGCCAGCGATGCGTCGAAGGTCGGCCCGGCCATCCGCAGCCAGTTGTTCAGCGCGTACTTGGTCCAGCGGATCGCCGTCTGAGACCCGGCGGCCAGGCGCCGCGCGACGTCGAAGGCGCGCCCCTGCAACTCGTCCTCGCCGACCGCGAGCGAAATCAGGCCGATCCGCTCGGCCTCTTCCCCGGTCACCGGCTCGCAGAGCATCAGGTAGTACTTCGCCTTCGCCATTCCGCACAGCAGCGGCCAGATGATCGCCGCGTGGTCGCCCGCGGCCACGCCGAGCCGCGTGTGCGCGTCGACCAGCTTCGCGCTGCGGGTGGCGATCGAAATGTCGGCAAGGAGCCCGCAGACCAGGCCGGCGCCCGCTGCCGGCCCGTGCATCGCGGACACGATCGGCTTGTGGCAGTTCACCATGTTGTAGACCAGATCTTTCGCTTCCCGCCACACTCGGGCGCGCGCCTCGGGGTCCACGGACATGGTTTCGACCAGCGACAGATCGCCACCCGCCGAAAAGCCGCTGCCTTCGCCGCGGATAAGCGCCACTTTCATCTGCGCGTCGGCGTCGAAGTCGCGCCAGATCTCGGTCATCTCCCAATGGGTTCGCGCGTCGGCGGTCGGCAGCTTCTGTCCCGGCTTGCAGGCCATCACGATTTCCAGCACGCCGTCCGCGTGCCGCGTGAGGCGCAGTGCCTGGTATTTGGCGTAGGGATCGGAGGTGTTCATCATCGTTGGCCCGTACGTGGGAAAGATTCGGTGCGTCGCGCGGCGCGCGGTTGGTGATTTGTCGGCCGTTCGTCCGGCGCGACCCGCCGCGCTTGCTCAGCGCGCGCGTTGAGCAACCTGTTGATCGATCGCGCCGAAGACCGACGCACCGCTGGGGTCGAGCATCTCGATGCGCACGCGATCACCGAACTTCATGAATTCGGTGCGCGCTTCCCCGTGCTCGAGCACCTCCCGCGCGCGCGCCTCGGCGATGCACGACCATCCGCGTGCCGGGTCGCGGTTCGACACGGTTCCCGCGCCCAGGACGGTGCCGGCACGCAGGTTGCGCGTCAGCGCCGCGTGAGCCAGCAGCTGCCCGAAATCGAACACGGCATCCGTGCCCGCGTCGGCTTCGCCGACCTTCTTGCCGTTCCAGTGGACGAGCACCGGCAGGTGAACCATTGCGCCGCGCCAGTCGTCGCCGAGCTCGTCGGGGGTGACCGCCACCGGCGCGAAGGCGGTCGCGGGCTTGCCCTGCACGAAGCCGAAGCCCTTGGTCAGTTCGCGCGGAATCAGGTTGCGAAGGCTCCAGTCGTTGGCGAGCGTCAGCAGTCGGATCCGAGCGGCCGCTTGCGCCGCATTCGCGCCCATCGGCACGTCGTCGACGAAGACCGCGACCTCCGCCTCGAAGTCGATGCCCCAGTCCTCGGAGCCGAAGATCGCGTCGTCGCAGGGACCGAGAAAATCGTCCGCGCCACCCTGGTACATCGTGGGCTCGCTCAGGTAGGTCTCCGGTACCTGCGCGCCGCGCGCGCGCCGGAGCAGTTCGACGTGGTTCGCGTAGACCGATCCGTCGAGCCACTGGAAGGCGCGGGGCAGCGGCGCCATGCAGCGGCGCGCGTCGAACGGGAAGGCGTGTCGCGCCCTGCCCTGGTTCAGCGTCCTGTAGAGCTCGTCGAGCTGCGGCGCGACGAAGTTCCAGTCGTCCATCGCCCGCTGCAGCGTCGGGGCGATGCCGTCGGCGAAGTGCGCGCTGCTCAGGTCGCCCGAGACCACTGCGAGCTGGCCGTCGCGCGTGCCGTCCTTCAGGGTTGCTAGCTTCATGCGGGCGATGCGATCGATGCGAAAAGGTGAGTCGAGGGCCGCGCGGACGCCGTCCCGGCCTGCGCGCGGGGGCGGTGCCACGCTCGCCGCGCCGGGAGCAGGCGACTGTGCCGGCCCGGCGTCGGCGGCGCGGGTCGTCGCGCGGGTCGTAACGCCGGTCGTAAAATAGCACGGCGTCGGGTCCGTCCCGTCCTTCGAATCCCTGCGAGGCACCGATGTCCGACATCGAAACACTGCGCCGCATTCTCGCGACCAACAAGGTGGTCGCGGTCGTCGGCCTGTCGGCCGACTGGTACCGGCCGAGCTACTTCGCCGCGAAGTACATGCAGGAGCACGGCTACCGGATCATTCCGGTCAACCCCAGGTACGCGGAGATTCTCGGCGAGAAGTGCTACGCGTCGCTGGCCGATATTCCGGAGAAGGTCGACGTCGTCGATGTCTTTCGCAGGACGGCCGACGTGATGCCGATCGCCGAGCAGGCGGTCGCGATCGGCGCCAAGGTCCTTTGGCAGCAGATTGGCGTGCTCAACGAGGAGGCCGACCGCTACGCGCGCGACCACGGCCTGGATTCGGTGATGGATCGCTGCGTCAAGATCGAGCACGCCCGGCTCTTCGGCGGATTGAACTGGGCCGGGGTCAATACGAAGGTGATCTCGGCCAGGCGCCCGCGCTGGCTGGCCTATTAGGAACCGAAACATGGCTGACCGCGAATTCGGCATCGAAACGCTTTGCCTGCACGCAGGACAGATCCCCGATTCCGCGACCGGCTCGCGCGCGGTGCCGATCTACCAGACCACCTCCTACGTGTTCGACTCGGCCGAACACGCGGCGAGCCTGTTCAATCTGCAGACCTTCGGCAACGTCTACTCGCGCCTGTCCAACCCGACGGTCGCGGTGCTCGAGGAGCGGGTCGCCGCGCTGGAGGGAGGGCGCGCAGCGATCTCGGCGTCCAGCGGCATGGCCGCGGAGATGCTCGCGATGCTCACGCTGTGCGAAAACGGCGATCACATCGTGGCGGCGAGCACCCTGTACGGAGGCACATATTCGCAGTTCGCGGTGACCTTCGAGCGATTCGGCATCGGATGCAGCTTCGTGGAGCCGGACGACCCCGAGAATTTCCGGCGCGCGCTGCAGCCGAACACCAGGGCGATCTTCGCCGAGACCATCGCCAATCCTCGACTGAACGTGCTCGACATCGAGGCGGTGGCGGCGGTCGCGCACGAACACGGCGTCCCGCTGGTCGTCGACAACACACTGGCCTCGCCATACCTGTGCCGGCCCATCGCGCACGGCGCCGACATCGTCGTGCATTCGGCGACCAAGTACCTCGGCGGCCACGGCACGACGATGGGGGGCGTGGTCGTCGAGTCCGGCAGGTTCCCCTGGGACAACGGCAAGTTCCCGGGCATGACCGAGCCCAGCAAGGGTTACCACGGCGTGCGCTTCTACGAGACCTTCGGCGACTTCGGCTTCACGATGAAGGCCCGTATGGAGATCGCGCGTACGCTCGGCCCGACGCTGGCGCCGATCTCGGCGTGGCTGCTGCTGCAGGGCGTCGAGACGCTCCCGGTGCGCATGGACCGTCACGTGCAGAACGCGCAGCGCGTCGCGGAGTTCCTGTCCGCGCATCCCCGCGTGTCGTGGGTCAACTACCCCGGCCTGCCGTCGAGTCCGTATCACGCGCTCGCAAGGAAGTACCTCCCGAAGGGCGCCGGCGGCATTCTGGCGTTCGGGGTCAGGCCGGCGGACGGCTCTGCCGGCGACGCGGCCGCGGCGCAGCGTGCGGGCGAGCGCTTCATCGAGGCGGCGACGTTCATGAGCCACCTCGCCAACGTCGGCGACGCCCGGACCCTGGTGATCCACCCGGCGTCGACCACTCACCGCCAGCTCTCCGACGCCGAGCAGCGCAGTGCCGGGGTCACGCCTGACATGGTCCGGCTGTCGGTCGGGCTCGAGTCGATCGACGATCTCCTCTGGGACCTCGATCAGGCGCTGGAAGCCTCCCGAGCGACTGCCTGAAGCCCGCAAGCTCGGCGGCCAGGGCCCGCGAGTTCCGGGGTCAGGGCGGTTCCGCCGGACGGCTCCGCCCGCTTTACAGTCGTTGACCATCTGTAACAGCCGCAACCGCGGGTAAAGCCGCTGGCCCCGGCGGCGGGGGTTCCCGATGATGGCTTCTCTTTCAACGAGGAGTCACCATGAACCCGATCCGTCTCTCGATCCTCGCCGCCGCGATTTCGATCGTCGGCGCCGCCGTCGCCCAGACAGCCGTACCAACACCGCAAGCCACCCCGGCATCGCAAGCCACCCCGGCATCGCAGGCCGCCCCGGCACCGCAGGCCGCCCCGG
>JAHEDO010000145.1 GCA_024641185.1 Burkholderiaceae bacterium
CGGTACACCCCGTCGTCGCGCGGCCCTGCGGCGGACACGAAGTCGACCCGGGGAACCAGCACGCGTCGCGAATGCTCCTCGCGGAACAGGATCACGCGCGGCACGAGGTGATACAGGTAGTCCGAACCGAACGAGCCGGGCCAGCGCACGTCCATCGTCGGGTAGTCGCCGGCGCCCACCAGATTGATGTTCGCCTGGGCATCGATCTGTCCGCCCCCGAGGAAGAACGCGCCGATGCGGCCCTGCGCGATCATGTCGAAGATCTCGACGCCGCCGTTGGTGAACGCGTTGTGCCTGCGCGAGCCGAGGATCGACAGTCGAACCGGCGCCGATCCGCTCTCTTCGGCGAGGGCGCGCGCCAGCAGAGCGCCCGCGCCGGGAATCGGCGACGATGCGCCGACAGCGACGTGCGGCACGCCGGCCAGCAGCCGGCTCACCGTGAAGATCAGGCCTTCGGTGTCCGAGGCGGTCCCGGAGCCGGAAGCGCGCACCTCGACCGCGGCGGATGGCTCCGCGGGAGACGGGCGTTGCGGATCAGGCTGCGGTGACAAGCCGCTGTTCCGTTTCATTCATCAGTTCGCCCAGAACCTTCGCGAAGCCGGCTTCGGTGCGCGCGAGTTCCGCGTAGCGCGCCATCCAGTGCGCATCGACGGCGTGCTGCTCGCCGAATGCGACCGGCCAGGTGCCATGCGGCGCGTGCGCGACCTGCGTCACGTAGAGCGCAGGCAACACCGCGCCTGCGCGAGCGTCGTCTTCGAGCAGGTTGCCGTCGACGATCTGCTCCACCGTCACCAGCGCGCTGCGCGAAGCCTGCGCGAGGGTCATGCCGTCGCGGTCGCGGCCGAGGAACACGTTGCCGTGACGGTCGGCCGCCAGTGCGTGGAACAGCGCGACGTCCGGGACGATGGCCTTGACGGCGACGACCCGATCGCCCGGGGCGAACGGGTTCTCGATCACTTTCCAGTCGCTGCGGTGCGAGAGGAGATCGCTGCCGATGATGCCGCGAATCGGCATGAAGGGCGTGCCTTTCTGTCCGGCCTGCATCCCGGCGTAAATCGCGGGGCAGGTGCCGTCGACGATGCGCACCGAGCCGGAACGCACCGCCGCCGAGAAGCGTGGCGCGGCGCCGAATTCGCCGAGCGACACCGCGGAGGTCTCGATGGCGGCGACGCAACCGGCGCCGATCAGCAGGTCGGCCTGCAAGCCGGAGACCGGCAGGCAGACCAGGTGGAGATCTCGAACGCCGCGCCGGATCAGCGCAAGCGTGGCGCGGATCGCCGCCCCGGTGTCCTCTTTGGCGATCGCGAGCTTGGTGCCGTCGGGCACGCTCGCGGCGAGGGTGTCGATGTCGACGATGCTCATCGGCGGCTTCCTGAGAAGTGGCTCGATCCCAAGTCTATCCCGGACGCCCGGGCCGTGCGTCAGGTCTTGAGCACCGCGGCCATCGCGTCCGCGACGTAGTCGAGGTTCCCCGAGTTCAGCGCAGCGATGCAGATGCGCCCGGTGCTCACGGCGTAGATACCGTAGTCGTTGCGCAGGCGATCGACCTGCGCACTGGTCAGTCCGGAGTAAGAGAACATCCCGCGCTGGCGGGTCATGAACGAGAAGTCCTGGCTTACGCCGCGCTGCTTGAGCTTCTCGACGAGGCCGACGCGCATCGCGCGGATGCGCTCGCGCATGCCGGCGAGTTCGGTCTCCCAGACGGCGCGCATCTGGGGGTTGGAGAGCACCGCCGCGACGACCGCCGCACCATGCGTCGGCGGGTTCGAGTAGTTGGTGCGTACCACGCGCTTGACCTGGCTGACGACGCGGGCGGTCTCGTCCTTGTCGGCGGTGACGATCGACAGGGCGCCGACGCGCTCGCCGTACAGCGAGAAGGACTTCGAGAACGAACTCGACACGAAGAAGCTCAGTCCGGAGTCGCCGAACAGGCGCAGCGCCGCGGCGTCCGCGTCGATGCCCTCTGCGAATCCCTGATACGCGCAGTCGATGAACGCGACGAGTCCGCGGCTCTGCACCGCACGCACCACCTGCGGCCACTGGTCAGCGGTGATGTCCACCCCCGTCGGGTTGTGGCAGCAGGCGTGCAGGACGACGATCGCGTTGGCCGGCAGCCCGTTCAGGCAGCCCAGCATCTCGTCGAACTTCACCCCGTGGCTGGCGGCGTCGTAGTACGGATAGGTATTGACCTTGAAGCCCGCCGCCTCGAACAGCGCCCGATGGTTTTCCCAGCTCGGGTCGCTGATCCAGATTTCCGACTGCGGATACAGGCGCTTTAGGAAGTCGGCGCCGACCTTCAGCGCACCGGTCCCGCCCAGGCATTCGAAAGTCGCCACGCGACCCGTGGGGAGCAGCGGCGAGTCCTTACCGAACAGCAATTGCTGCACCGCAACGTTGTAGCCGCCGATGCCCTCGATCGGCAGATAACCCCGCGCCGGCGCACTTTCGATGCGGGCCTTTTCGGCCTCCCGCACTGCAGCAAGAAGCGGGATTTTCCCCTTGTCGTCGTAGTAGACGCCCACCCCGAGATTGACCTTCGTCGGGCGCGCGTCGGCGTTGAACGCCTCGGTCAATCCCAGGATCGGGTCACGAGGGGCCATCTCGACCGCCGAAAACATCGAAGCGCTCATCTTCGGGTCCAAGTCCATAAAAAGGTGAATGAAAACAAATTGTTACAGCCTGTTCTGCACAATTTTTGTGCAGAACACTAGCTTTTTGGAGGGGGGTTGGGCGATAATTGTCGTTTAGCCGGACGGGTTAGTCCACCACCCGGCCTGAGAGTCTTCCCGTCATGTGGCAACGCAGCGGGAAGCCATTGGAACCACAATTTTATCACGCACCATCTTGCAGCATTGCGCCTCATGACAGACCTCGCGCTCGACAGCTCGAAGTTCGTCACCTATCCGGGTAGCCCGTACCAGCTCTACCTGCCGTTCGAGCCGGCGGGAGACCAGCCGGAGGCTATCGCTCGCCTGGTGGAAGGCATCGACGACGGACTGAGCTACCAGACGCTGCTCGGGGTCACCGGGTCGGGCAAGACCTTCACGATGGCCAACGTGATCGCGCGCACTGGGCGTCCCGCGCTGGTGCTCGCACCGAACAAGACGCTCGCCGCGCAACTGTACGGCGAGATGCGCGAATTCTTTCCGAACAACGCGGTCGAATACTTCGTTTCGTACTACGACTACTACCAGCCCGAAGCCTACGTCCCGCAGCGAGATCTCTTCATCGAGAAGGATTCGTCGATCAACGAGCACATCGAGCAGATGCGCCTGTCGGCGACGAAGTCGCTGCTCGAGCGGCGCGACACGGTGATCGTGGCCAGCGTTTCCTGTATTTACGGCATCGGCAATCCGACCGACTACCATCAGATGATCCTGGTGCTGAGGGTGCGCGACAAGATGTCGCAGCGCGACGTGCTTCAGCGGCTGGTCGGCATGCAGTACAAGCGGAGCGAGATCGATTTCGCACGCGGAACCTTCCGTGTGCGGGGCGACACGATCGACATCTTTCCCGCCGAGCACGCCGAACTGGCGGTGCGCGTCGAACTCTTTGACGACGAGATCGAGTCGATCCAGCTCTTCGATCCGCTGACCGGCCGCGTGCGCCAGAAGATCCCGCGTTTCACCGTCTACCCGTCGTCCCATTACGTGACGCCGCGCGCGACGATCACGCGTGCGCTCGAGACGATCAAGGAAGAGCTGGCCGACCGGCTGAAGTTCTTCTATGACCAGGGAAAGCTCGTCGAGGCGCAGCGTCTCGAGCAGCGCACGCGCTTCGATCTCGAGATGCTGCAGGAACTCGGCTTTTGCAAGGGCATCGAAAACTACACCCGCCATCTGTCGGGCGCGCTTCCCGGCGAGCCGCCGCCGACGCTGGTCGATTACCTGCCGAGCGACGCGCTGATGATCATCGACGAGAGTCACGTGACGATGGGCCAGCTGGGCGGGATGTACCGCGGGGACCGCTCGCGCAAGCAGACGCTGGTCGAGTACGGCTTCAGGTTGCCGTCGGCGCTGGACAACAGGCCCCTGAAGTTCGAGGAGTTCGAGGGAAAGGTGCGCCAGTGCATCTTCGTGTCGGCCACGCCCGCCGATTACGAGGCCGAGCACTCCGGGCAGGTGGTCGAGCAGGTCGCGCGTCCGACGGGCCTGGTCGACCCCGATGTGACCGTTCGGCCGGCGTCGTCGCAGGTCGACGACGTGCTCTCAGAGATCCACGACCGGGTCGCACGCGGTGAAAGGGTACTCGTCACGACGCTGACCAAGCGCATGGCGGAGGACTTGACCGATTTCCTCGCCGAGCACGGGGTGAAGGTGCGATATCTGCACTCGGACATCGACACGGTCGAGCGCGTGGAGATCATCCGGGACCTGCGATTGGGCGTCTTCGACGTGCTTGTCGGCATCAACCTGCTGCGAGAGGGGCTGGACATTCCCGAGGTCTCGCTCGTCGCGATCCTGGACGCGGACAAGGAAGGATTCCTGCGGTCGGCGCGAAGTCTGATCCAGACGATCGGGCGGGCGGCGCGCAACCTGCGCGGCACGGCCATCCTGTACGGGGATCGCGTGACCGAATCGATGCGGCGCGCGATCGACGAAACCAATCGTCGGCGGACCAAGCAGGTGGCGTTCAATGCGCTGCACGGCATCGTGCCGCGTGGCGTGAGCAAGCAGGTCAAGGAGATGATCGACGGTGTGTACGATCCTCAGCAGTCGAGGCAGGAGCTCAAGGCAGCGCAGCAGCAGGCGCAGTACGGGGTGATGAGCGAGAAGAGCGCGGCACGGGAGCTCAAGCGTCTCGAGAAGCAGATGCTCGATTACGCGCGCAACCTCGAGTTCGAGAAGGCTGCGCAGATCCGCGACCAGCTTGCGATTTTGAAGGAACAGTTTTTTGGGGCGAACGGCAATGCGAATGTGGTCCCGTTCGTGGCTGATCGCGCGGCTTAGGCGGATCGCCGGCCTCGCGTCTAAGAGTTCAATTACATCGGCGGATATTGAAATGGCAAAAAGAGAACCGATCTCTCTCGCAATGAATACCAGGGTGCTTTTCGTGTGTATGGGCAACATCTGCCGCTCGCCGATGGCCGAAGGCGTGTTTCGTCACATGATCCGACAGGCAGGTCTCGATGACGTGGTCAAGGTGGCGTCGGCGGGCACGCACGCGTTTCATGCGGGGGAAGTGCCGGACAAGCGGGCCCAGGCGTCGATGTCCAAGCGCGGGTTCGACATCTCCGATCTGCGGGCTCAGCGGATCAGGGAGGCAGACTTCGACGAATTCGACATGATCCTGGCGATGGACTGGGACAACCTCTCGCTGCTGCAGCAGACGGCCCCGAAGCGCGCTCACCACAAGCTGCAACTGCTGATGCGTTTCGCGACGGAACACGAGACCGCGACCATTCCCGATCCGTATTACGGGAACGTGCAGGGTTTCGAGCAGGTGCTCGACTACATCGAGGATGCCTGCGCGGGGCTGCTCGAGGTCGCCAAGCGGCGCGCGACGCAGGTCGCCGCGGCTTGAGCCGGTAGTCGGGTCGGCAGCGCTGCGACGAGACCCGCGCAGCGCCCCGGCCGCAAAGGCGGCAGGTCTTCGGCCGGGATTCGTCCCGGCCGATGGCTTTTGGCGCACTCGACGAGCACCGCGCAGGCGAAGACCGCTAATGCCGTTTCATGAGCCGCAGCAGCCGGTGCACCACCGGCCGATACGGTGGCATGAACAGTCCCATGCCGTTCAGGCGCGACTGCCTGAAGACCGGCGTGAGTTTGCTCAGCGAGTCGAAGCCCCACTTTCCGTGGTAGTGCCCCATGCCGGACGGGCCGACCCCGCCGAAGGGGAGTTCCTCCTGCGCCACGTGCATCAGCGTCTCGTTGATGCAGGCGCCGCCGACATGGGTCTGCTGCAGCGCCCATCGGGCTCGTGCCTGGTCATCGTCGAACCAGTACATCGCCAGCGGATGCGGCTGCGCATTGATGAAGGCGACAGCGTCCTCGGGCCGGTCGTAGGGCACGATCGGCAGAACGGGGCCGAAGATCTCGTCGCGCATCGCCGCGAGCGAGGGCGGCGGGTCGAGCAGCAGCACGGGGCCGAGGCGGTGCCCGGCGTCGTCGCGAGCTGCGCCCTCGAACAGCGCGATCGAGCGCGTCCCGGCGCGTTGCGCTTCGTCCAGGTAGCCGGTCAGTCGAGCGTACTGCCGCTGGTCGACGATGCTGCAGTAGTCGCGATCGGCCAGGCCGCCCGGGTGCATGCGGCGCGCCTGTTCCTGCGCGCAGCGAGCGAATGCGTCGACGCTGTCGCGAGGCACGAGAACGTAGTCGGGTGCGATGCAGGTCTGGCCCGCGTTGAGCAGCTTGCCAGCGATGATCCGGGTCGCCGCCCGCTGCAGCGGGTAGCCTGGAGCGACGACGGTCGGTGACTTGCCACCGAGCTCCAGGGTCACCGGCGTGAGGTTCGCGCTCGCCGCGGCCATCACCCTGCGTCCGACCGCGGTCGAGCCGGTGAACACGAGATGGTCGAAGGGAAGGGCGGCGAACGCCGCCCCCACGTCCGCGCCGCCGGTTACGACGGCGACTTCGTCGGCGCCGAAATGTTCGGCGATGAGCCTTTGCATCAGCTGCGAGAAAGCGGGCGTGTACTCGGACAGCTTGAGCATCGCGCGGTTGCCCGCCGCCAGCGCGCCGGCGAGCGGCGCGACCGCGAGGAACAGCGGATAGTTCCACGGCACGATGATTCCCACCACCCCCACCGGCCTGGGCATGATGTACGCGCGGGCGGGCAGGAACCACTTCGATACCCAGGCGCCTCGCGGTTTCATCCATCGGCGTGCGCCGCGAAGGTTGGCGCGTATCTCTGCCAGGCTCGGGAAGATCTCGGCGATCTGCGTCTCGATCCGGGGGCGCCCGGCGAAGTCGGCGTCGATCGCCCGCTCGATGGCGCTCTCGTGCTCCTGGACAACGCGACGAAGCCTCGACAGCCGGTCGCGTCGCAGTGCCCAGTCGGGGAACGGGGCGTGGCGATGTGCTTCGCGCTGCGTCTGCAGCAGGTTTGCGATGTCGGCGGGTCCGTCGTTCGGGTTCATGGCTGTCCTGTCCCGGGCGATCGACAATACGTTGCCGCCCGGTCGTCTGATGCGCTCGCGAGTGATTCGCCCGCCTATGGTAGTCGATGGGTTGTCGCGCGAGGCGGCGCTGCTAACCTACCGAAGTGCGGGCAGGCTGAGCCGGGGGAGACATGCCAAATTCTTTGTTTGCGCGCGGCGGCGCGGGGCGGCAGTACAAGGGGAAGATCGTCTCGGCGCGTGATGCGGTGGAACTGATTCGCGACGGCGACACGCTCGCTACCGGCGGGTTCGTCGGGATCGGATTTCCGGAGAACATCGCGGTCGCGCTCGAAGCCCGCTTTCTGGACCGAGCGGCGCGCGATCCCGAGGGGATCGGCGAGCCGCGCAACCTGACGCTGGTCTACGCGGCCGGGCAGGGCGACGGAAGGGAACGCGGCCTGAACCACTTCGGACACCCCGGGCTGGTGCGCCGCGTGATCGGCGGTCACTGGGGCCTGGTGCCGCGGCTGCAGCAGCTCGCGGTCTCGAACCAGATCGAGGCGTACAACCTGCCCCAGGGCGTGATCTCGCACCTGTTTCGCGACATCGCCGCCGGCAAGCCCGGGCACCTGTCGCGGGTCGGCCTCGGCACCTTCGTCGACCCGCGTCATGGCGGCGGGCGGATCAACGAGCGGACCACCGAAG
>JAHEDO010000008.1 GCA_024641185.1 Burkholderiaceae bacterium
AAGCCAGAACCAGACCATTCAGGAACGCCGGAGGTTGTCTGCAAATCTTTGATTTTGCAGGATTGTCTCACACCGCCCGCGCAAGCCTCCTGCGACGGTACGAATACCACGCAGACCAGCTCCAGACACCCATCGTGAAGATCGCGAGACCGCCTGCGATGGGCCGTTCGACGAACGCGAACCAGTCCCCCTCGGCCTTGATCATCGATCGGACGAAGTGTTCCTCGAGCATCGTGCCGAGCAGCATTCCCAGGATCGCCGGAGCGACCGGGAAGCCGTGCTCCTCGAGGAACCAGCCGAGCAGGCCGAATCCGATCAGCAGCAGGACGTCGAATTGCGCGTTGTTGATCGCGAACGCCCCGACCGCGCAGAACACCAGGATGATCGGCATCAGAACCGTGCGCGGCACCCGCAGGATGCTGGCGGCGGCCTTGATGCAAAGCCAGCCGAGCGGGATCATCAGCAGGTTGGCGACCACGAACACCATGAAGACCGCGTAGATGTTCTCGGGGTTGTTGATGAAGATCGTCGGCCCCGGATTCATGTTCTTCATGTAGAGCACGCCGATCACGATCGCGGTGATCGAATCGCCGGGGATTCCGAACACCAGCGCGGGAATCCAGGCGCCGGCCAATGCGCTGTTGTTCGCCGCGCCGGCTTCGACCAGGCCCTCCGGGTGCCCGGTGCCCCATTTTTCCGGTTCCTTGGACAGCTTGCGGCTCAGTGCGAACGACATCCATGCGGCGATGTCGGCGCCCGCGCCCGGCAACGCGCCCACGACGGTGCCGAGCACGCTGCCGCGCAGCGTCTGCAGCTTGTATTTCTTCATCATCGACCACATGCCGCCGAACACCGAACCGACCTGCCGCTTGAATTCGCCCAGTTCGGAGGGAAGCACCGCGAACCGCAGGATCTCGGAGACCGCGAACAGTCCGATCATCGCCGGGATCAGCGACATGCCCGCCAGAAGGTCGGTGGAGCCGAAGGTGAAGCGCGGGTGCGCCGATGGGTTTTCCAGTCCGACGCTTCCCAGCAGCAGGCCCAGAAACAGGGTGACCACGCCCTTCAGCGGACGATCGCTGGTGATGAAGACCGCGCAGGTCAGACCGAGCAGCACCAGCCAGAAGTATTCGTAGGAGCTGAAGTTCAGCGCGACCTCGGCCAGCGCCGGCGCCGCGAGGATCAGGACCGCGGTGCCGAACAGTCCGCCGATCGCGGAAAACACGAGGCCCACCCCGAGGGCGACCTCGGCCTGTCCGTTGCGGGTCATCGCATACGACTCGTCGACGTAGGCGGCCGACGCCGGCGTTCCGGGAATGCGGACCAGCGCGCCGGGAATGTCGCCGGCGAAGATCGCCATCGCGGTGGCTGTGACCATGGCCGCCACCGCGGGCACCGGCGGAAGGAAGAACGTGATCGGCACCAGCAGCGCGGTGGCCATCGTCGCGGTCAGCCCGGGCACCGCGCCGACGAACAGACCGAACAGCGCGGACAGCACCATCACCAGCAGCACCTGCGGTGACGCGACCATTTGCAGCGCGGTGACGACGGCGTCCATCGGCGTTCGATTCCTTTCAGTCCGCCGGGCGTGTTCCCGCGCGGTACCCGATCGCCCCTACCAGGCGAGCGGCTGAAGCACGCCCCAGGGCAGGGGAACCTTGAGCAGTTTGAAGAAGCCGGTGTGGATCACCATCACCGCGATGATCGCGATCGGCGCGATCAGCACCCGTCGCACTCCGTATGTCCAGAACAGCGCGACGAGCATCAGCGTGGCGCAGACGATGAAGCCCAGGCGCTCGGACAGGAAGTAGTAGAAGAAGAGGCAGCCGACCGTGGTCGCGAACGGCAGCGAAAGACGTCTGGCGCCTGTCTCCGAGCCCGATGCGGGTGCGCCTTCGCGCAGCCCGTCGCGGATCAGCAGGAGAGAGGCCAGTGCGAGCCCGCTCGCGACGACGCCGGGAAAGAGGGCCGGCCCGTAGGGCTGGCCCGGAAAGGCGGGAAACGATTGGACGTGCCAGAGCACGGCGAGGGACAAGAGCAGCAGCCCGCTGCCGATGACCGTGTCATTCAGTCGCACGGGTCAGGTCTTCCTGGAAAAAGCGCGGCGGCAACCGCCGCCGCGCATGGTTGCGGCATCCGTGCAGACGGCTGCCCGCCTCCGGGTCACTTCGCCAGTCCGACCGCCTTCATCACCGCGCCCTTGTCGGTGAGTTCCTTGGCCATGAACTGGCCGAACTGTGTCGCGTCACCCCAGGTGGCGCCGAAGCCTCGCGCGGCGAGGAAATCGGCATAGGCCTTCGAGTCGTAGATCTTCTTGAGCGCGGGGCCCAGCTTGTCGACCACGTCCTTCGGCAGGCCCTTGGGACCGGCGAAGCCGCGCCATGCGCCGTTGGTCCAGCTGCTGCCCGTGGCCGTCTTGAGCAGCGGCACGTTCGGGAACAGCGCGTCGGGCTTGTCCGACATCAGGATGATCGGGCGGACCTTGCCGGCCTCGATCAGCGCGCGCGCCTCGGGCAGCGAGCACGAGGCGACTTCGATGCCGCCCGCGACGAGATCCTGCAGGCCGGGGGCTGCGCCCTGGCTGGGCACCCAGGTGATCGCATTGCCGGGCAGCTTGGCGTCGACCAGCATGCCTGCCAGCCCCAGGTGCCAGATGCCGCCCTGGCCGGTGCCGCTCGCCTTGAGCTTGCCCGGGTTGGCCTTGGCGGCGGCGATCAGGTCCTTCACGTCCTTGATCGGGGAGTCGTTGCTCACGAACACCGCGTTCGGGTCGAAGTTCACCAGCGCGAGCGGCGTGTAGTCGGCAGGGGTGAGCTGCGTGAGCCCGGCGTGCTTCATCATCGCGATCTCGACGGTGAGCAGACCCAGCGTGTAGCCGTCCGGCGCGGCCGAAGCGATCGCCTGGTGGCCGACGACGCCGCTGCCCCCGGTGCGGTTCACCACGCTGACCGGCTGCTTGATCTCCTTCTCGAGCTCGGCCGCCACGAAGCGAGCCACCGCGTCGGTGCCGCCGCCGGCGCCCCAGGGAACGATGATCGTGATCGGGCGGTCCGGGTAGGCGGCGGTCGCCGGGGCGGCGACCAGGCCCAGGCCGAGCGCAGCGGCGAACGTACCCAGCAGTTTGCGGCGCAGCATGTTTCGTCTCCTCGTTTATTGGTTCCGGGATGCTAACGCAAACCGGTTCAGCGTAGTTCGATTCGCGCGCCGTCGCGGACCGTGTCCGGCGGATAGACGATCACCCGGTCGCCAGCCTGAAGACCCTTCTCGACCCAGGCGCTGTGCTGGTTGCGGGCGCCGAGTTCGACCGATCGCCTGCGCGCGGTCGTGTCGTCCGCGACGAACACCGCCCAGCCCTGCGCGTCGCGAAACAGCGCACCGACCGGCGCCACCGGCACGCCGCTCTTCGCCAGCACCACGATGCTCGCATCGACCCGATAGCCGTCGCCGAGCGCCTTCGCGTCCGCCTCGCTCCGGGTGAAGTCGACGATCACCGATACCCGCTGTTCTTCGACGCCGAGCGTCGAGATCTTGGTGCGTCCGCTCGGCTCGACCCTGCGCACGACCCCACGTATCGGCGGCACGGCGGAGGACACGCTGAGTCGCGCCGGCATTCCCGGGGCGATGCGCAATGCGTCCTGCGACAGCACGTCGACCACCGCCTCGAGCGAGGACGCGTCCCCGATCTCCAGCAGTTCCGCGCCGAGCGCGACCGCAGCCTCGCTCTTCTGGACGACCCGCAGCACTTGCCCGTCCACCGGCGAGCGAATCTCGATGCGGGTGGTGCCGGTCTGTCCGCGCGCCACGTGGTCGCCCTGCGCCAGCGTCGCTCGCGCCAGCGCAAGCTCGTGCGCAGCGGCGTGCTGGGTGAACTGGGCGGCCTTCAACGCCTGACCCTGCTGTTCGACCTTGAGTCGTGCGTCGTCGGTCGTGGCCTTCGCGGTGAACCCTTGGGCGGACAGCTTCTGCGCGCGCTCGAATTCCGACTGCGCGAGCGCGAGCGCTGCGTGCGCCCGGCCGGCTTCAGCGTCGGCGGCGGACTTGCTCGCCTCGGCGACGCCGACGCGCTCGCGCAATTCGTCCAGCGTGCGCGCGTCTCGCAGCGAGGGCAGCGTCGGTCTCACCACCGCGACGACGTCGCCGGTGCGCACCCGGTCACCCGCCTCGAGCACGATGCGATCGACGCGTCCGGCAGCGGGAGCGGTCACCAGGTAGCGGTCCCGCACCCTCGTCTTGCCCTCCTCGTCGACCGTCTGTTCGAAGTCCGACAGGACGATCTCGCGCGCCTCCACCGACACCGGCCGGGGCCGGAAGGCCCAGACGGAGAGCGCTGCGAGCACCGCGATCGACAGCGCGAGGACGAGCATGCTGCGCCGTTTCATCTATTTACTCCCGTGTCTTGAGGACGGCGATCAGATCGAGCCCCGCGAGCCGACGCTGGACCAGCCACGCGCTCAGCGCACCGGCGCCGAGCATCGCCAGACCGGCGTATGCATAGGTGCGCGGCAGGATCACCGGGGGGATACGAAAGCTCTCGGAGGACATCAGCGACAGCATCAGATCGGCGAGATGGTAGCCGCCCAGGAAGCCGAGCGGAATGGCGAGGGCGAGCTCGATCGCGAGTTCCCCGAGCAGCAGCACCGCGACTTCGCGGTGCGAGAAACCCAGCACGCGCAGCGTGGCCAGTTCCCATGCACGTTCGGCGAGTGCGATCCGGGCGCTGTTATAGACCACTCCGACCGCGATTGCCGCGGCGAACACCGTCAGCACCGTCGTGAAGAACAGGATGTTGCGCGCGCTCGTACTGCGGAAGTAGTCGATCAGCGCCGACTTCACGAAGACGCCGGCCGCCTTCGGCATGCGTTTGAGCGCCGCGAACAGATCGTCGCGCTGCGTGCGGTCGATGAACAGGGCGCCGGAGTTCACCACGTCGCCTTCGCCGGCGAGCCGATCGAGCGCCGAGGCTTCCATGTAGGCACCCAGCCCGAACAGTTCGCGCGACAGGCCCGCGACGCGCAGTTCCGGCTCGCGCTGCCGGCCTTCCAGGAACTCCACCCTGACCGTGTCGCCGGGAACGATTCCGAGAATGTCGGCGAGACGGTCCGTCACCAGGACACCGCCGGCCGGCGCTCTGATCGGTCCGGCCTGCGGGTCGAGCAGCCGCCAAAGTTGTGCCTCGTCGTCGATTCCGGTGAGCGAGGTACGGTAGCTCCGATGCCCGGCATGGATCCGGACCGCGACGCTTCGTCGCGTCTCGGCGCGCACGACGCCGGGAAGCTGCGCGAGTTCGCTGCGCACCCGCGCCCCGACCGGGTCGATGAAACCGAGGTAGACGTCGCCGGGCTGTGCGCCGGCGAACTGGACGTCGAGCACGTAATCCAGCGCGTCGCGCCACCAGGTGCCGCCGATCAGGATCGCCACCGCCGACGCGATGCCGACGGTGGTGAGCAGCGCCCGGGCGCTGCGCCGCTCGAGGTTGCGCAGGATCATCCGCGCCTGCGGGCCGACCTGGCGTCCCAGCCCGGCGCGCTCGATCAGCAGCGGGCGGTAGGTGTGGGGCGCCGGAGGGCGCATCGCCTCGGCGGGCGTCAGCGACACCAGCCGGCGCACACCGCTCCACGCGCCCGCGAGCGCCGCCAGCAGGAAAGCGAGCGAGCCTGCGGCGATCGTCCACGGCGCGCTCAGATAGTAGAACGTCGGGAAGCGGAAGAAGTCGCTGTACATGCGGGTCAGGTAGCGGCCGAGCCAGTCGCCCACGCCAACGCCCAGCGCGATGCCGGCGATGACCACGAGCGCCGCGAGCTTCAGGTAGTGAAGCCGGATCGTCCCGTTCTCGTAGCCCAGCGCCTTGAGCGCCGCGATCTGGTCGCGCTGGGTCGTCACCTGGCGGTCGAGGACGACGTTCAGGATGAACACCGCGACCGCGAGGAATATGGTGGGCAGGATGATGCCGAACACTCTCTGCTCCCGGATCTCCTGGCTGACGGCCTTGTGCGACGGCTGCTCTTCGCGGTCGAAGGCGCCGCGCGAGCCGTAGGGTCGCAGGCGTCGGTCGACCTCCTCGATCGTGGCGTCCACCGAGGCGCCCGGGCGCAGCTTCAGCGAGACCGTGTTGAACGCGCCTTCCATGTCGAAGGCCGCTTCGAGACGGGTGCGGTCGATCCAGAAGACACCGAACGAGGTGTCGTCGGGCGCGCCACCCGCCGCCGCCGCGAAGATGTACTCCGGCGACAGGGCGATGCCGACGATGGGCAGCCGCTCCCTGCGCCCGTTGAGCAGTGCGAACACCGCGTCGCCCGGTCCGAGCTTCCTGACCTGCGCGAACGCCTCGCTCACCAGCACTTCGCTGCTGCCCGCGGCCGGCCAGCGCCCCGTGCGCAGAGACAAGCGGTTCAGCCCGGCGCTCCATTCCGCCGGGTCGGCACCGACCATGCGGCCGGTGAGCGGCTGCGCGACGCCCGGTAGGTCGATCTGGGCGCCGAACACGAGACTCGTCTGCACCTCCGCGACGCCCGGCAGCTCGAGCATCTGTGACGCGACGCGCTCGGGCGCACGCTTGGCGTACGAGAAGACGTCCGCCAGCCTCGACGCGGCGTAATAGCGATCCCGGCCGACGCTGAGCGACTCCACCGTCGACAGCGAGCCGACGAATCCGGCCATGCCCGCCGCGACCACGAGCGCGATCGTCAGCGCCTGCGCGCTGATGGCCTTCAGGTCGCGAAGCAGCTTGCGATCGAGCGCTTTCATGGCGCAGGCACCGTGCTCACCACGACAGCTCCGACGGCGTGATCTTGGCCGGGTTCTTCTCGTCCGCGACCAGGCGCCCGTCAGCCAGGCGCAACACCCGGTCGGCCATGCCCGCGATCGCCGCGTTGTGCGTGATCACGATCGCGGTGGTGCCGAGTTCCTCGTTGACGCGCGCGATCACCTCCAGCACCACCTTGCCGGTCGGATAGTCGAGCGCACCGGTCGGTTCGTCGCAAAGCAGCACGTCGGGTCGCTTGGCGATCGCACGCGCGATCGCGACACGCTGCTGCTCGCCGCCGGAAAGCTGGGCGGGGAAGTGGTCGATGCGCGGCGCCAGTTCGACCAGCGCGAGCGCCTCTTCGGGCGGCATCGGGTCCTCGGCGATGTCGGTGACCAGCGCGACGTTCTCGCGCGCGGTGAGGCTGCCGATGAGGTTGTAGAACTGGAACACGAAACCGACGTGTTCGCGCCGAAAGCGGGTGAGCTCGCGCTCGTCGGCGCCGACGAGCTCGTGATCGCGCCACCTCAGCTCGCCCGAGGTCGGCGCGTCCAGCCCTCCCAGAATGTTGAGCAGCGTCGACTTGCCGCTGCCGGAGGGGCCGAGCAGAACGATGAACTCGCCCGAGTAGACGTCGAGATCGATGCCGCGCAACGCCTCGATCTCGACCGCGCCTGTCCGATAGACCTTGCGCAGGTTCCGCGCGCGGAAGACCTGCTCTCGGTTCACCCCAGCACGAGCTCGCCGCGCGCGAGCCGCTCGGTCAGCGTATCGAGGAACCCGCGGCAGCGAGCCAGCTGATCGATCTCGACGTACTCGTCCGGCTGGTGCGCCACGCGAATCTCGCCGGGCCCGCAGACCACGGTGGGCACGCCGATCTCCTGCAGCATCCCTGCCTCGGTGCCGAAGCTCACCCGTCCGAGCGCGTGACAGTTGCACAGCGGCATCAGTCGGCGAGCGAGCTCGCCATTGCCTCGCTCGTCGAGGCCGGGCGCGTCGAGGATCTCGTCGATGACGATGTCGCAATCGGGCGACACCGCGCGCATCCGGGGCACGAGCTCGCGCGCGCAGTGCTCGCGCACGAGCGCGACGATCGCCGCGGCCGACACGCCGGGGAGCGCCCTGACCTCGAACGTGATTTCGCAGTCCTTCGCCGTGATGTTGTGCGCGGTGCCGCCGTGGATCATGCCGGCATGCACGCTGGTGTGCGGGAACTCGAAACCGTCGTGCCGCTCGGCCTCGTTCAGCCGACGCTGCAGCGCATTCAGGTAAACGACGACCTCGGCCGCCATCTCGACGGCGGAGACGCCCTGGTCGCGCAGCGACGAGTGCACCGAATGCCCGCGCACCCGGCAGCGATAGATCGCGGCGCCCTTGTTCGCGACGACCACCTGCATCAGCGTGGGTTCGCCGATGACGCAGGCGGCCGGCCGGCTTGCGGACGCGGCCAGGTGCGCCGCGAGCAGGCGCATGCCGTGCATGTTGCTCTCCTCGTTGTAGGAGAGTGCGATGTGCACCGGAACGGACAGCTTCGCCGCGAGGATGCGCGGGGCGGCCTCGACGCAGCAGGCGATGAAGCCCTTCATGTCGGCGCTGCCGCGGCCGTACAGCCTGCCGTCCCGCTCGGTGAGCACGAACGGGTCGGTCGACCAGTCCTGGCCGGCCACCGGCACCACGTCGGAATGGCCGGACAGCATGATGCCTCCGGGGGCATCGGGTCCGAGCGTGGCGTAGAGGTTCGCCTTGCCGGGCTCGTCGCCGTGCTGGACGAAGGCCTTGGCCCCCTGGTCTTCCAGCCGATTCGCCACCCAGTCGATCAGTTCGACGTTGCTGCGGCTGCTGACGGTGTCGAAAGCTACCAGCCGCTCGAGGATCGATATCGTGTTCGCGAGGCTCATTGAGCCAGTTTAACGGAAGCGCAACGGATAAACTCGCGGGACGCGCCGCAAGACGGCGGCGCCACGCGTCCGCAGCGACGCGGCCACCACGCACGTGAGACCCGATGACCGTACGCCCTGCGCCAGTGCTTTCCCCTCTCGAAGCGCGCGCTCTCGCTGTCCTGTTCGAGAAACGCCGCACCGTACCGGACACCTATCCACTGACGCTGAACGCGCTGGTGGCCGGCTGCAATCAGAAGACCAGCCGCGATCCGGTGATGAACGCCGACGCCTCGGAGGTGCAGGCGGCGATCGATCAGCTCAAGCGGCTGTCGCTGGTGATCGAGTCCAGCGGCGGCCGGGTGATGCGCTACGCGGAGAACATCAAGGCGGTGCTTCAGGTGCCCGCCGAGTCGGTCGCGCTGCTGACCATGCTCATTCTGCGCGGGCCGCAGACCGCCGGCGAACTTCGCATCCACTGCGAGCGGATGCAGCGGTTCTCCGATATCTCCGCGGTCGAGGGGTTCCTGAACGAACTGGCCGAGTGGTCCTCCGGCGCACTCGTGGTCGAGCTCCCGAGGGCGCCCGGCGCCCGCGAGACGCGCTGGGCGCACCTGCTGTCGGGACCGGTCCAGGTCGCGCATTCGGGGGGCGGGGTCGGATCCGCAGGGTACTCGGCAAGCGGCGTCGAGGCCGCAGCCGGGAACGCTCTGCAGGCGATTCCGGTGGCATCCAGCATCGGGGAAGTGGACGCGCTGAAGGCGAACGTCGCGCGCCTGGACGCCGAACTCACTTCGCTCAGGGCGCTCGTGGCGCGCCTGTGTTCGGAACTCGGTGTCGATCCGGAACGTGAATAGGCAACGGGCTCATCCGAGCCGGCGCCGGATCGCGTCGACCCGCGCGCTGAGCTTGCGCCAGTGCGAGCCCGGCCAGTAGACGCGGTCGCAGCCGACGCACCGGGTGAACTCGAAGTTGCCGGCCATCACGCCCGGCGGCAGTCGATGTTCGATCAGCGAGCGTGCCACCGATTGAAGCGGCGCGTTGCATTCCAGGCAGCGGGTGAACGGGTGCAGCGAGTCCTTCAATGCGAACCGGGCCAGAACCTCGGCGAGCTGATCGTCGGGCTCGCGGGATCGGATCAGGCGACCCCGAAGGATTCTCCGGTGCTTCAGGAGCTCGCGGTCGCAGCTGAGCACGATGCGCGATTCGGCCTGCGCGCGTGCCGCGAGTTCGCTGTCGGCCCCGTCGGTCGCCAGCACGGTGTCGAAGCCGACCAGCCTAAGCAGCCGTGCGAGCGCGCCCAGGTGGGCGTCCGCGAGGAATGTCGCCATGACCGGTGTGTGCGGTCCGTCCCCGTGCCGAGCCGGGTCACGCGCATCGCTTTCCGGTGCCTGCCCGCCCGGCGCGCTCGCATCGTCGGTCGCCGGCAGGGAACCGGGACTCGCCGGATACGCATCGATATGCTCGCCTGCGGCCACCACCCTGCCGAGGTCGGCGGGCTGGCCATCGACCGTGACCGCCCCGATCTCGGTGTGCGGAACGTCCAGGGTCTCGATCAGGTGCTTGATGGTGGCGCCCTGCGCCACCGGCAGGTCGACGGGCTGCGTGCGCAGCGTCGAACGCAGCAGCTCCACCAGGTCGCCGTGCAAGCTGATCCGCGCGCTGGGCACGCCCGGCAGTCCGTCAACGCTGCGCCTGCGTCGCATACCAGTCGTCGCACTCGCGTTCGCGCCCGCGTACCACTCGCTGCCCGCGCAGCGGCCCCCGCGTCTCGGTGACCACCGTGCGCTGGTGCTCGGGCTGTGCGTCTTCGTGAAAATAGATCACCACCCAGTCGAAGACGCGATCGAGTTCGTGCGCGTGCGCCGTGTTGGAATACAGCGCGGTGAAGTGCCAGCCGTCGCGCGTGTCATGCATGATCGGCAGCCACTTCTCTGCTGACGGATTGAACCGCCGCGGCGCGATCAGCTCGAGCGTCCCCGCCTTTGCGCGGGCGCGGTAGTCTGCGTCCACGCGCAGCAGCAGCCCCGCGGACGGTTCGCTGGCCGGCAGGTGGGACACGTCGGCACGGCGTCGGCGAGATCGATTCAGCATCGCGGTGACCGAGTTGCGGATCGCCGCGGCCCGGCGCGGCCCGACGCCGGGCACCTCGGCCAGGCGGGCGTCGTGGCAGGCGATCTCCAGCGCTTCGAGCGTGTCGATTCCGAGCGCGTCATGGATGCGCTGCGCGAGTTCGGGCCCCACGCCCGGTATCGTGGTGAACAGCTTCTGAGGCTCGGCCGCGCCGCGCAAGCGTTCGAGCTGGGTCCACCCGCCGGTGACCAGCATCTCCACGATCGCCGATGCGATCCCGCGCCCGATGTGCGGCAGCGCCTCCAGGCCCGCCATGTCTTCCGAATCGAAGATCGCTCGCAGGCTGCGATCCAGGGTCTCGACCTCGTCCGCCGCCTTGCGGTAGGCGCCGACCCGGAAAGGGTTCGCCCCCTGCGCCTGCAGAAGCTCGGCGACCTCGCGAAGCCGTGCAGCGATGTCCTGGTTCTCGGCGTGCGACGTTTCGTTCATTGTCTCGCTCCCTGCGGACCGCAAGATTCGACTCAGCCCTTCAGGCAGGCCATCGGCCGCAGCGACGCCACGCGTCGCGCGAGACCGGCGCGCTCGGTGGATTCCGCCACCGACTCGATGTCCTTGTATGCGCCCGGCGCCTCCTCGGCCACGCCGCGCATGGAACGCGTTCGGATCAGGATCCCCCGGCCGGCCAGCTCGTCGACCACTGCGCGCCCCTGCCACCGCTTGAGCGCCTGGCGCCGGCTCATCGCCCGTCCCGCCCCGTGGCTGGCCGAACTCCATGCGCGAGCCTCACTGGTCGCGACCCCCGCGAGGATGTAGGAACCGGTACCCATGCTGCCGCCGATGATCACCGGCTGGCCGACCTCGCGGTAGCGGGCGGGGAGCGACGCATGCCCCGGCCCCAGCGCTCGGGTCGCGCCCTTGCGGTGCACGTAGAGCAGGCGCTCCTGCCGGCCGACCCGGTGCCGCTCGGCCTTGCAGGTGTTGTGAGACACGTCGTACAGCGTCTGGACCGAGGCGCCGGGAAAGTGGTGGGCGAACACGCGCCGTGCGAGCTCCGCGAGGATCTGGCGGTTGGCCAGCGCGCAATTGATCGCCGCGTTCATCGCGCCGAGGTACTCGCGACCTTCGGGTGATTCGATGGGCGCGCAGGCGAGTTCGCGGTCCGGCAACCGGATTCCCAGCCGCGTCGCGGCCTTCGCGAGACTCACGAGGAATTCGGTGCCGATCTGATGGCCCAGCCCGCGCGACCCGCAATGGATCGACACCACCGCCTGGTCCTCGAAGAGCCCGAACGCCTGCGCCGCTTCTGCGTCGAAGATCCGGTCCACGCGCTGCACTTCGAGGTAATGATTGCCCGACCCGAGCGTCCCCATCTCGCCGCGCTGCCGGCGCTTGGCGAGCGAAGAGACGTTGCCGGGCACCGCCGCGTCGACGCGGCCGTGCTCCTCGACGAACTCCATTTCCGCCCTCTCTCCGAAGCCCCGATCGACCGCCCAGCGTGCGCCGTCGCGCATGACCGCGTCGAGCTCCGGCTCGGAGAGCTTCAGCTCGCCCTCCACGCCCACGCCCGCCGGAATGTCGCGCAGCAGGTTGTCTGCGAGCTTCGACAGGTGGGGCGCAATGTCACTCGCTGTCAGATCGGTGCGCAAGGCGCGGATACCGCACGAGATGTCGAAGCCGACCCCGCCCGCCGAAATGATGCCGCCCTGCGCCGGATCGAATGCCGCCACACCTCCGATCGGAAAGCCGTAGCCCCAGTGCGCGTCAGGCATCGTGTAGGCGCAGCCGACCAGGCCGGGCAGCGACGCGACGTTGGTGATCTGCTCCATCACCTTGTCGTCCATCGTCTTCAGCAGATCCTCGGTGCCGTACATCCGGACCTCGTGGCGCCCGGTCGAGCGGTCCGCCGGCACCGACCAGGTCCAGGGATCCATGCGGGTCAGTCGATCGAGTTGCATTGTTCCTCCGGCGATTCCGGCGCCGCGGCGGCGCGCGCTACACGTCGACGACGCAACGCGCCTCCCAGCGCCCGCTGCGCTCGGTGACTTCGAGCATCGTTAGGGTGGCGCCCTTGACCTGAGTGCGTCGCTCGATGTCGTCTCGCCAGCATTCGCCCCAGCCGGCGCCGGCCCATCGGTCGCCGTCGCGACGCAGCTCGAATCGACCGAGCGCCAGGCCGCGCTCGTTTGCGCAGGCCAGAAGCAGGTTCAACCAGGTGACGAGTGCGAACTCCGGGTCGGCCTCGTCGAAGACGATGTCGATCCGCTCGCGGGGAGCGACCGACGCGATGTCGCAGGTCAGCGCGAAGGTCGCCTGCGCGGCTGCGACGAAGGCGTCCGTCACGTCGTCGCCGCGACCGATCACTCCGACGTCGGCGTCGTGGTCGAAGTATTCGAAGGCTGGAGCTGCACGCATCGACGGGCTCCGCATTTGACAGCATCGCCGCAACGCCGGGCCGGTGCACCGGCGCCCTTGCATCGGGCGTCTGCGTTGCGCGCCCTTCGCGCCCTTCACGCCCTTCGCGCGGATCGCGGTTCGGGGACAGTGTCCCATGACCAGCCTTCATGCTATCAGGCTGCCGTTCGAGGCCTCGGGCGCCGCACGGCCGGTCGCCGTTCAGGCCTTCGTCAAGCTTGCCGCGATATCATCGAGCATCGCTCGCCGCACAACCCGCCGCTCGGGAGCACCCTGTTCGCCGATGATCACGATTGCGCTGTCCTGCCTGCTGCTCGTCGTCCTCACGACGGTGATTCACTACGAGGCGCTGCGTGCGCTGGGTTCGAGCCTGTCCCGACTGGACGTTCCGGCCAGAGCAAAACTGATCGTGGTGATCCTCGCGACCTTCCTTGCCCACTCTCTGGAGATGCTGCTCTACGGCATCGCCTTCTTCACGCTGGTCCATTATTTCGGCCTGGGCACGCTGGGCGGTCACGGGGTACTGACGCTGACGCAGAGCGTCTATTTTTCGGCGGAGACCTATACCTCGCTCGGGTTCGGCGACATCGTGCCGACCGGCCCAATCCGGCTTCTCGCGGGGGCGGAGACGCTCAACGGTCTGCTGCTGATCGGCTGGACCGCGTCGTACACTTATATCGCGATGGAGCGGTACTGGCGGGCGAACGGCGCGCCGCACTGATGCGGGTGATCGGCGCAGCGACGGTGCGACAACGCGACGAAGCGACGAATTTGCAGTCCCGCCACGCACCAGTGAGCCGTGAGAGGAGGGTCTGATCATCGAGTATCTTCATATCAGCGACGCCGCCGCCGCACTCATCAGCATCGGCATCTTCGTCGCGCACTACGCCTTCCTGCGCTACAAGGAGGGGAAGGTCCCCGTCTACACGGTGCAGGCGCTGCTGCAGCAGAGCCGGGTCGCGTGGGTCGAGCGGATGATCAACCAGCGCGAAGGCATTCTCGCGGTGCAGACCCTGCGCAATCAGATCATGGCGGCGACCTTCTTCGCGTCGACGGCGATCCTTCTGATCATCGGGACGCTGACGCTGAGTGCGCAGGGCGACAAGCTGGTGGCGACCTGGAGCCTGCTGAGCCCGTTCGGCGTGATCCACGAGCGCGTCTGGCTCGCGAAGCTCATGTTTCTGTTGGTCGACCTGCTGATGGCGTTCGGGTTTTTCGCGCAGGTGATCCGGCTGCTGTCGCACGTCAGCATGCTGGTATCGGTGCCGTCGGCGACGATCGAGATCCGGCAAGTCGCGGTGCTGATGCTCCAGGCCGGCCGGTACAACACGCGCGGCGTGCGCTGCTATTACTACGCGTTTCCGCTGCTGTTCTGGCTGTTTGGACCGATTTTCTTCGTCGGCGCGACGATCGCGCTGGTCGTCCTGATGCTCAAGCTGCACCGCGCACCGAAGCGCGAGGGACAACCCGACGCGCAGCAGCTCGGCGTATAGCGGGCGACGGCGCGTCGAATCCGGCGGAGCGCTCCGCGCCCTGCTTCGCCGTCGCGGCGTGCGTCGCGCGCCGCCTGCGGCAGGGACAGTCCGGCCGGGCCTCCCGCAAGAACCGCGTCAGAAGAGAAGGTTGGGCAGGAAGAGCGAGATCTGCGGCACGTAGGTGACGATGACCAGGAAGGTCAGCAGCACCATCAGCCATGGCAAGGCGGCCCGCACGACCTCGAAGATCGACATTCCGGTGATCCCCGAAGTGACGAAGAGATTCAGGCCCACCGGCGGCGTCACCATGCCGATCTCGAGGTTCACCGTCATGATGATGCCCAGGTGGACCGGGTCGATGCCTAGCTCGTTGGCGATCGGGAAGAGGATCGGCGCGAGGATCAGGATGATCCCGGTCGGCTCCATGAAGTTGCCCGCGATCAGCAGCAGGATGTTCACCACGATCAGGAACTGCCACGGGGCCATCCCCATCGCGACGATCTGCTCGGTGATCGCCTGCGGGATGCGCTCGGTGGTCAGCACGTGCGCGAACAGCAGCGCGTTGGCGACGATGAACATCAGCATCACCGTCACCCGCGCCGCGTCCACCAGCACCTGCGGCACCACCTTGAGGCCCACGTCGCGGTAGATGAACACCGCGACGACGAACGCATAGACCGCGGCAACCGCCGCCGCCTCGGTCGGTGTGAAGACGCCGCCGTAGATGCCGCCGAGGATGATGAAGAGCAGCAGCAGACCCCAGATGGAGTCGCGCCCCGCGATCAGCACCTCGCGAAGGCTCGCGCGCGGCTGGCGCGGAATGTCGAGATAGCGCGCCCGGAAATAGATCGCGGTCATCAGCATCAGACCCAGCACGATGCCTGGGATCACGCCGGCCATGAACAGCTTGCCCACCGACGTCTCTGTGGCCGCTGCGTACACGACCATCACGATCGACGGCGGGATCAGGATCCCGAGCGTGCCGGCGTTGCAGATCACGCCCGCGGCGAACTCTTTCGTGTAGCCGTTGCGCACCATCCCGGCGATCACGATCGACCCGACCGCCACCACGGTCGCCGGCGACGAACCCGACACCGCGGCGAAGAGCATGCAGGCCATCACCGAGGCCATCGCGAGACCGCCGCGCAGGTGTCCGATGCAGGCGTTGGCGAACCGGATCATTCGCTTGGCCACGCCGCCCGTGGTCATGAACGCCCCGGACAGGATGAAGTACGGAATCGCCAGCAGCGTGAAGTGCTCGGAGGTTTCGAACAGCTTCAGCGACAGGGAGGCCAGCGAGTCGTGGCCGAAGAACATGATCGTCAGCACCGACGACAGGCCGAGCGCGATCGCGATCGGCATGCCCAGGAGCATGAACGTGAACAGCAGCAGGAACAGGATCAGCGTGTTCATTTGCGCGTCTGCTCGTCGGCGTGGGCTGTGGAGGCATCGGTCAGCGCCTGTTTGAGCGCGTCGGCCGCCTCGTCGGCGAGGTGCATGCCCGCCTCGCGGCCGGTCAGGATCCGCCAGAGCAGCAGGGCAAAGCGCACGATCAGCAGCCCGAACCCCAGCAGCAGCACGGTGCGGGGAATCCACTGCTCGATCGGAAGGTCCTGCGCGAGGATTCCGATCGTGTACATCTTGTCGACGTATATCCAGCTGCCGACGAACATGATGACCGAGTAGACGATGCAGAAGAACGCGCCCAGCGCGCCGCAGATCTTGGCGCCGCGTACGCCGAGCGCCTTGACCAGCGCGTCGACGCCGATGTGCGAGCCGACCCGAACCCCGTAGGCCATGCCGAGAAAGATCAGCCAGGCGAACAGGTAGGTGACGAGCTCCAGCGCCCAGACGAAGCTGTAGTTGAAGATGTACCGGGCAATCACCTGCGTGAAGGTGATCGTCGTCATGACGGCCAGGAGGGTGGCGATCAGCCACTCCTCCAGCCGATGAATCAGGCGCATGCTCGGAGCCACCCGGTAGCGCGCTGCGCGGCTACATTGCCGCCTGTTGCGCGGCTTCGATCAGGTCCTTGCCGATCCCCGGCTCGAACTTCGTCCAGACCGGAGCCATCGCCTTCTGCCATGCCGCGAGGTCGGCCTTGTCCAGTGTCTGGATCTTCGCTTTGCCCGCGTCGACGATCTTCTGGCGTGCGGCCGTGTTCAGTTCGCCGGCCAGGCCGTTGCCGTAGGCGGTGGCTTCGGCCATCGCTTCGGCGAGCCCCTTGCGGATGTCGGGCGGCAGGCCGTCCCACCACTTCGCATTGGTGACCACCATGTAGTCGATCACGCCGTGGTTGGTCTCGGCGATGGTCGCCTGGACCTCGAAGAATTTCTGCGAATAGATGTTCGACCAGGTGTTCTCCTGGCCGTCGACGACGCCGGTCTGCAGCGCCTGGTAGACCTCGCTGAAGGCCATCTTCTGCGGGTTCGCGCCGACCGCGCGGAACTGCGCCTCGAGCACGTCGGAGGCCTGGATCCGGTACTTCAGGCCCTTGATGTCCTCCGGGCGCTTGAGTTGAGGCTTGTCACTGGACATCTGCTTCATGCCGTTGTGCCAGTAGGCGAGCCCGAGCAGCCCCTTGGACCTCATCACCGTCAGCAGTTCCTGGCCTTTCGGTCCCTGCTGGAACTTGTCCAGCACTTCGGTGCTCGGGAACATGAACGGCAGGTCGTAGACCTGGAGCTTCTTGGTGAAACGGTCGAACTTGGACAGCGAGGGCGCGATCAGCTGCACGTCGCCGAGCAGCAGCGCCTCGAGTTCCTTGGCATCGCCGAACAGCTGCGAGCTCGGGAAGACCTGCACGTCGACCTTGCCGGGCAGTTTCTTCTCGGCGAGTTCCTTGAACTTCAGCGCGGCCTTGCCTTTGGGCGTGCCTTCGGCGACGACGTGGCTGAACTTGACGACGATCGGCTGGCCGACGGCGGGGCCGGAAATGGCGATCAGTGTGGCCGCCGCGGCCGCAAACACCAGAGGGAGTCTCATGTTTTTTCTCCTCGCACATTCTTACGAACACGTGACGACCCTGTGTGCGGACCGGGCCGACACTGCAGCGCAAAGGTAACCATGACAATGGCAGGGTGTCAAACGAATATGTCAAGCCTCGGGCCGACGGGGCGTTGTGCTAGGTCAGGGTTGCCGTGCCCTGGGGCATGCGTGCCCACTGCTGCGCGTCGTGGCCGAAGACCAACTCGGTGTCCGAACGCTCGCCGAGCTTCCTCAGCGCATCCATCGACGCGATCATCTGTCCGGTGTCCCATAGCGAGGTCGGCAGGATCTCGCGGTCCAGGTGTGCCTGCGTGTAGCACGCGTCCGCGGTCATCACGAAGGTCCGGTCGGATGACAGCCGCACGCTCATCGACTGGTGACCCGGCGTGTGACCCGGAGTGGGCAGCAGGATCACCGAGCCGTCGCCGAACACGTCGTGTTCGCCGTCCAGCGCGCGATAGTCGAGCGGATGGTTCCAACTCGGGTCGTGGGCGTGGCTGCGCGGCGCGCGGGCGGCGTCCAGTTCGGCGCGCTGAAGCAGGAACTTCGCGCGCGGGAACAGCGCGTTGCAGCCGCAATGGTCGAAATGCAGGTGCGAGTTCACCACGTGCGTGATGTCGTCGGGGAGCAGGCCCATCGCCGCGAGCTGGTTGGGCAGCAGTTCGTCCGCGCCTCCGGCCATGCGGAAAAGTCCGGCGAGCCTTGTTCCCAGGCGCGCCTGCGGGTCGTCGGCGGCCAGGCAGTCGACACCCGTGTCGAACAGCAGCTTTCCCCTGGGATGCACGACGAGGAACGAAGGCACCGGCACCGTCATCTCGGTGCCCGGCGCCTCGCCGGGGAAGAACAGGCTGCGGTCGAAGCGCAGCCGGCCGCAGCAGAGCGCGTGCAGGGTGGGCATGAGCAGGTCTTCCTTTCAGCGTCGGTCGGACCGGTGCGGCCGAACGAAACGACCGGACATCCGGTCAGACGATCCGGCTCTTGTGCCCTGCCCAGTACTGGTCGCGCAGTGCCTTCTTGTACAGCTTCCCGGTCGGCAGCCGCGGCAGTGCGGTGGTGAAGTCGATCGATCGCGGGCACTTCTGTCGCGACAGGTGCTGCGCGCAGAACGCCATCAGTTCGGCCGCGAGATCCGGGTCCGGCTGAACACCGGCGATCGGCTGCACGACCGCCTTCACCTCCTCGCCGAGATCCTCGTTCGGCACGCCGAACACCGCGGCGTCGGCGACCTTCGGATGCGTGATCAGCAGGTTCTCGCACTCCTGCGGATAGACGTTCACGCCGCCCGAGATGATCATGAAGGTTGCCCGGTCGGTCAGGTACAGAAAGCCGTCGTCGTCGACGTAGCCGACGTCGCCCACCGTGCTCATGGTGCCGTCGGGCGAGCGCGCCTCGGCGGTCTTGGCCGGGTCGTTGAAATACTCGAAGGGGCTGCCCGTCTTGAACCAGATCTCGCCGGGCGTGCCCTTCGGGCATGGCTGCATGTTTTCGTCGAGAATGTGCAGATCGCCGAGCAGCACCCGTCCGACGCTTCCGCGATGCGCGAGCCACTCCTTGCTGTCGCAGGCGGTGAAGCCGAGGCCCTCTGTTGCGCCGTAGTACTCGTGGATGATCGGACCCCACCACGCGATCATCTGCTCCTTGACCTGCGCCGGGCACGGGGCGGCGGCGTGGATCGCGATCTCCAGCGACGACAGGTCGTAGCGCTTGCGCACGTCCTCCGGGAGCTTGAGCATCCGGCTGAACATCGTCGGCACGAGCTGGCTGTGGGTCGCCTTGTACTTTTCGATCAGCGCGAGATAGGCCTGCGGATCGAACTGCTCCATGATGATCGCGGTGCCGCCGTTGCGGATCGTCAGCGAGACCGCCGCCTGCGGGGCCGAGTGGTACAGCGGCGCCGGCGACAGGTAGATCATGTCCTCCCGGTAGTGCCAGAGCTTGACCAGGAACTCGAACAGCGGCAGCGGTTTGGACGGCGGGTTCTCGGGCAGCGGGCGCAGGATGCCTTTGGGGCGTCCGGTGGTGCCCGACGAGTAGAGCATCGGCGTGCCCAGCGCCTCGTCGGCGATCGGGGTTCCGGGGTAGGCGGCCACCGCTTTCTCGAAGTCGACAAACGGGCCGTCGTCGCCGGTCCCGTCGACGATCAGGAAGAGTTCGAGCTTCGGGCACTGCGCGAGCGCCTTCATCGCGACGTCGCGGCGCGCGCGCGACGTGATCAGCGCCTTCGACTCGCTGTTGTTGACGATGTAGGCGAGTTCGTCAGCGGTCAGGAACGAGTTCACGCAGGTGTAGTAGAGCCCCGCGCGCTCGCCGGCCCCGCAGCTCTCCAGGTAGCGATTGTTGTTCTCCATGAAGATCGCGTAGTGGTCCAGCCGCTTCAGTCCGTGGTCGCGCAACAGGTGGGCCAGGCGGTTGGTGCGCGCGTCGTACTCCGCGTAGCTCACCGATTCGCCGGTGCCGGCCATGATGAAGGCGGGCCTGGTCGCGCATTCGACGGCGTATTTTCCTGCGTACATCGCTTCGTCCTCGTCTGGTGTTTCGTTCGTCCGGTGCTTGCTCTGTGTGCGGGCGCTACGCCGGGTCAGCGGGGAGCCATGCGGATCGCGCCGTCCAGCCGGACGCTCTCGCCGTTGAAGTAGCCGTTGGTGACCATTAGCTCGACGAGCGTGGCGAACTCGTCGGGTTCGCCCAGGCGTTTCGGGAACGGCACCGACGCCGCGAGAGAGGCCTTCACATGCTCGGGCGCGCCGTGCAGCAGCGGCGTGCTGAAGATGCCGGGCATGATGGTGTTCACCCGAATGCCGTCGTTCATCAGGTCGCGCGCGATCGGCAGCGTCATGCCGACCACGCCCGCCTTGGACGCGGAGTAGGACGCCTGCCCGATCTGGCCGTCTTCGGCGGCGACCGAAGCGGTATTGACGATCACCCCGCGCTCGCCGTCGGCCAGCGGCTCGAGGTCGAGCATGCCGGCCGCAGACTTGGCGATGCAGCGGAACGTGCCGACCAGGTTGATCTGGATGATCCGGTTGAATGCGTCGATCGGGAAGTGCTTCGGCTTGCCGGTGGCCTTGTCCCGGCTCGCGGTCTTCACCGCGTTACCGGTGCCCGCGCAGTTCACCAGGATGCGCTCCTGGCCGATCGCGGCGCGCGACGCCGCGAAACCCGCGTCGACGTCGGCCTCGGAGGTCACGTCGACCTTGCAGAAGACGCCGCCCAGCTCCTTTGCCAGCGCAACGCCCTGTGCCTCGTTCAGGTCGAAGAGGGCGACCTTGACGCCTTGTGCCGCGAGCCGGCGCGCGGTGGCGGCGCCGAGCCCCGAGGCGCCGCCGGTGATGACGGCGGATACGGTTGAATCGAGCTTCACGATTGTTCTCCTGGGTTCGAGATGCCGGGCCCGGAGGTCGGGGCCGCGGCGGACCGCTGTTTGCGGGGGACTTGCCTGAACTCGCGCAAGCTGCGCGCGTCGTCGACTAGAGGTTGCGCGAGATCAGTTCCTTCATGACTTCGCTGGTTCCTCCGTAGATCCGCATCACGCGGGTGTCGACGAAGGCTCGTGCGATCTCGTATTCCATCATGTAGCCGTACCCGCCGTGCAGCTGCAGCAGTTCGTCCAGGCAGCGCGACAACTCTTCCGTGGTGTGCAGCTTCACGATCGCCGCCTCCTCCAGTGTCAGCCTGCGCTGCATGTGCTGGGCCAGGTACTGGTCGACCATCATGCGCATCGCGGTGACGCGGGCCTTGATCTCGGAGAGCTTGAAGCGCGTGTTCTGAAAATCGAACAGGCGCTGGCCGAAGACCTGCCGCTGCTTCGTGTAGGCGATCGTTTCGAAGAGCATGGCCTCGGCGCGTGCGGCCGCGCCTACTGCGATGATGAAGCGCTCCTGCGCGAGTTCCTGCATCAGGTAGGCGAAGCCCTTGCCCTCTTCTCCGAGCAGGTTGCTCACCGGCACGCGGACGTCGTCGAAGAAGAGTTCGGCAGTATCGGCAGCGCGCTGACCCATCTTGTCGAGCTTGCGGCCGCGGCGAAAGCCGGGCCGGTCGGTCTCGACCAGGACCAGCGAAACGCCCTTGGCGCCGGCCGTCGGGTCGGTCTTGGCCACGACGACGACCAGGTCGCTGTTCAGGCCGCTCGAGATGAAGGTCTTGGCACCGTTGATCACGTACTCGTCGCCGTCGCGGATCGCGGTGGTGCGAATCGCCTTCAGGTCGCTGCCCGCGCCCGGTTCGCTCATCGCGATCGCGAGGATCACTTCGCCGCTTGCGCATCCGGGCAGCCAGCGGCGCTTCTGCTCGCCGGAACCGTTGCGCAGGATGTACGGCGCGACGATGTCGGTCTGCAGCGAGAACGCCGGGCCGACGACACCGGCGTACGCGAATTCTTCGGTGAGCACCGCGCTGTGACCGAAGTCGCCGCCGGCTCCGCCGTATTCCTCCGGCAGCGACATGCAGAGCAGTCCCTCGCGCCCTGCCTTCAGCCAGGTCTCGCGGTCGACGCGCCCGGCCGCGTCCCACTCCTGCTGGCGGGGCTTGCACTCGCGCTCGACGAATCGCCGGGCGGTTTCGCGGAACATCTCGTGGTCGTCCCGGTAGACCGTGCGCGGGAATGTGAGCACGCCGCGCTGGCCGTCGACACGCGACGGCGTCTCGTGGCCGGCGGGGCTTCCAGCGGCATTGCGGTTCATGGTCGACTGTCTCCTGCGTCTCGTTCGGTGGCGGCACAGATTACATCAGGCGCATGCTGTCGGGGCGCGCGGCTAGAATGTCCGGAAACCGCCCCCATCTCGCATTCGTGAACGATCGATTACTGGTTCTCTCGCAAAACCTGCTGCCGAAGCGGGCGATCACGGTGCTCGCCGGCAGACTGGCGAGCGCTCGCGCCGGACGGTGGACGCAGCTGGCGATCCGGCGGTTCGTGGATCGCTACGGCGTCGACATGAGCGAGGCGGCGGATCCTGAGCCGGCGAGCTACCCGAGCTTCAACGAGTTCTTCACCCGGCCGCTTCGCGCGGGTGCGCGACCGCTGGCCGACGCCGCGTGGGTGTGCCCGGTCGACGGAACGATCAGCCAGTTCGGCACCATCGAGCGGGACCGGATATTCCAGGCCAAGGGTCACTCCTACAGCACCGTTGCGCTGGTCGGCGGGGACGCTTCGCTCGCCGCGCGCTTCGAGGACGGCCAGTTCGCCACGCTGTACCTGAGTCCGAAGGACTATCACCGGATCCACATGCCCTGCGACGCGCGCCTGCGGCGGATGATCCACGTGCCCGGATCGCTCTTCTCGGTGAACCCCGCCACGGCGCGCGGCGTGCCGGGCCTGTTCGCTCGCAACGAGCGGGTGGTCTGCCTCTTCGACTCGGAGCGCGGCCCCTTTGTGATGACGCTGGTCGGCGCAACGATCGTGGGCAGCATGGCCACGGCGTGGCACGGCGTGGTCAACCCGCCGCGCCCGGTGCAGCCGCGTGAGTGGCGCTACGACGACGCACCGGTGCCGCTGCGCAAGGGGGAGGAGATGGGGCGCTTCCTGCTCGGCTCCACCGTGGTGATGCTCTTCACCCGGGACGCGATCCGTTTTTCCCCGGAATGGTCGCCCGCGAAGTCGATCCGGATGGGCGAAGCGATGGGGGCGGCGGCAGGCTGAGCACGCCGCGCCTGGCGCAGCGCCCATGCGACGTGCGGCCGCGGCAGACCGGATGCCGGCGGCGGCTCGATTGCTAGGGACGGCGCGGGTGGCAGCGACGGCAGGCATCGTGAACGGCACACGCGCCGCGTTGCGCGTGTAGTCTTGCCGTCTCGACAAGAACGGAGGCGAGGCGATGGACAGTTTGAGCGGACAGGTTGCATGGGTGACCGGTGCCGGTTCCGGAATCGGCGAGGCAGTCGCGGAGAAGCTCGCGGAACTCGGGGCGACGGTGGTGCTGACCGGTCGGCGTCGCGAGCCGCTCGACGCGGTGGCTGCTCGCATCGTCGAGGCGGGGGGCACCGCCTGGGTGCGCACCGGCGACCTGTCGCGGGCGTCGTCCGCGGAACGGATCGTCGCGGCCATCGATCGGAAATTCGGTCGTCTGGACATCGTCGTCAACAACGCCGGCATGAACGTGCTCGAGCGCAGCTGGCAGCAGCTGAGCGCCGCGTCGGTCGACGCGGTCGTCGGCGCGAACCTGTCGAGCGCGTTCTACTGCGCGATCGCAGCGCTGCCGATGATGCGCCGCGCCGGCGGGGGGCTGCTGATCCACACGTCGTCGTGGGCGGGGCGCTTCGTCAGCCGGCTCGCCGGACCGACGTATATCGCGGCCAAGCACGCCGTCGTCGCGATGAGCCACAGCCTGAACATGGAAGAATTCGTCAACGGAATCCGCTCGACGGTCATCTGCCCGGCGGAGGTCGCGACGCCGATCCTCGATCGGCGTCCGGTGCCGGTGAGCGCGGAGGATCGCGCACGCATGCTCCAGCCCCGGGACCTGGCCGCGCTCGTCGCCCACGTCGCGACCGCGCCGGCCCACGTGTGCGTCAACGAGATCCTGATCAGCCCGACCTGGAATCGCTCGTATCTGGGCCAGGGCACGCCGCCGATCGCGGCACCCGCGCGGGCGGCGTCCAAAGCGAAGCCCGGGCGACGCGCCGGTACGCCGGCGAAGACGCGTCGCCGCTGAGCCCGTCGGGGCCGCTGCGAAGACCTGGCGGCGGGCCACGGTGCGCGCGCAAGTCGCGGCGCGCCGGTTCCGCGGTGGTTACTTCGATGGACAGGCGTTGGTCTGGCCCGGGACCTTGCCGACCAGAAGCAGGAAGCCCTCGAACGGTCCCATGTTGCTCATCGCCTCGTTCATCGGCCCGTCGAAGTGCAGCCTCCGGAAGAACATCGCGCGCATCGGTCCGTAGTCTCCCCGGCCCATCTCGGTCCACTGAGGCGTGGCGGCCCACATCAGGTAGTCGGCATCGCTGTCGAGCTTCGTCTCGGCCTTTCCGCCATAGACGCAGGTCGCCTTGCCGTCCTTTTCGGCGACGCGCAATTCGATGCGAGGGCTCTCGGCGCAGTCTTCGCGGTAGATCTGCATGACCTTGAAGCCCCGGCCCTTGTTATTCTTGACCCAGCCCGAATCCATCAGCGCCTGAGTCAGCGTCGCGTCCGCGTTCCACGCCTTGCACATCCCTACGGCCCAGTCCGGGCTCATCATCACGGACTCGGCGTGGGCCGCCGACGCGACCAGCAGTGCCGCGAAAGTCGCGGCGGCGATTCTCTTCCTCATCATTTGCACCTCCCGTGTGCGTCGACACGAACGCGGGCCCCGAAGCCGGGCCGGCATCCGCTTGGTTCGGCCTGGAAGGCCACGGCGAGCGCGACGGTAGCACGCGAAAGGCGGGCGGATGACGCGCGCAGATGGGGTACTCCATCCGGATTGCGCGCGGGCTCGGCGCGGCGCGACGCGCCCGGGCTCAGTGGTGCAGGCGCATGAAGCCGGCCAGCGCTCGCGCGGTGTGGGTGTCGGGGCCCGAAAGCAATGCGGCGGGCGGCGCGGCGGCGACGAGCCGTCCGCCCGCGGCACCGCCGTCGGGCCCGAGGTCGACGATCCAGTCCGCCTCGGCCCAGATGTCGAGGTTGTGTTCGACGACCACCAGCGTGTTGCCGGCGTCCACCAGCCGGTGCAGCACACGGATCAGCTTCTCGACGTCGGCCATGTGCAGACCCACCGTCGGCTCGTCGAGGACGTAGAGGGTGTGCGGGCCAGGCGGGAGCGTGCGGCCGCCTGCGAGCGCCCTGGCCCTGGCCTTGGCGACGCGCGGATCGTCCTCGCCGCCTTCGCCCCTCGTGCGCACCTTCGCCAACTCGGTCACCAGCTTGATGCGCTGGGCTTCGCCGCCTGACAGCGTCGGACTCGGCTGGCCGAGCGTCAGGTAGCCCAGGCCGACGTCCTGCAACAGTTTCAGCGGGTGCGCGACGCCGGGGTGCGCGGCGAAGAATTCGACCGCTTCGTCGACATCCATGCCGAGGACGTCGCCGATCGATTTTCCGCGCAGCGCGATCTCCAGCGTCTCCGTGTTGAAGCGCAGACCGCCGCAGACGTCGCACGACACCTTGACGTCCGGAAGGAAACTCATCTCGATCGTCTGCACGCCCTGGCCGTCGCAGGCGCTGCAGCGCCCGCCGGCGGTGTTGAAGCTGAAGCGCCCCGGGCCGTAGCCTCGCAGCCGCGCCTCGGCGGTATCGGCGAACAGCCGTCGGATCGCGTCCCAGAAGCCGATGTAGGTGGCGGGGCAGGATCGCGGCGTCTTGCCGATCGGCGTCTGGTCGACTTCGAGGACACGGGTGACCGGTTCCCAGCCCTCGACGGCTTCGACTCCGACCAGGCCCGGCGCCGGCCGCCTCGCGTTGCGCGCGCGCACGAGTGCGGCGACGTTGGCCAGGAGCACGTCCCGCGCCAGGGTGGATTTGCCCGAACCCGACACACCGGTGACCACGGTCAGCCTGCCGAGAGGAACCCGGGCACGCACATGGCGCAGGTTGTGCAGATGTGCCCCGCGCAGCGTCAGCCACGCGAGGCCGGAAGTCGTCTGCGCGGTGTCCCGGGGCGGGACCAGCGGGTGCGGCAGCGGGTGGGCGAGGAAGCGCCCGGTGATGCTGTCGGGATGACGCGCGAGTTCCTCGTGGTGACCGGCCGCGATGATGCGCCCGCCCAGCTTGCCCGCGCCCGGCCCGATGTCGATCACGTGATCGGCGCGGCGGATCGTGTCCTCGTCGTGCTCGACGACCAGCAGCGTATTTCCCTTGTCGCGCAGGGTCTCGAGCGTGTCGAGAAGGATCCGGTTGTCGTGCGGGTGCAGTCCGATCGTCGGCTCGTCGAGCACGTAGCACACGCCCTGCAGGTTCGAGCCGAGCTGCGCCGCGAGCCGGATGCGCTGGGCTTCGCCGCCCGACAGGGTAGGCGCCGCACGGTCCAGCGCCAGGTAGCCGAGCCCCACGTCGCCGAGGAACTGGAGCCGGGAACCGATTTCGGCCAGCACGTCGCGTGCGATCTCCAGCGCGCGCCCGGAGAACTCGACCTGGCGCAGCCAGCGACCGCAGTCACCGACCGGCATCGCCGTCAGCTCCGCGATCGACAGGTCGAGCAGCTGCACGGCGAGCGCCGTCCGGTTCAGCCGCCGGCCGCCGCAGTGCTCGCACGGCGTCTCGCCGGCGGCGCCCGGCTCCTCGTCGGACGACGCTTCCGAGGCGAGCTGGTCGGCGAGCCGCTCGGCGAGATCGCCGACGGCGCCGCTGCTGGTGTCCTCGTCGGAGCGGCGCTGTTCGTCGATCTTCGGGATGTAGGGCAGCTTGACCCCTGTGCCGATGCAACCCGGGCACCAGCCGATCTTCGAGTTGAACGAGAACAGTCGTGGGTCGAGCTCGGGATAACTCGTTCCGCAGGACGCGCAGGCGCGCTTGGTCGAGAACAGGCGCGTGGCGAGCGATGCGCTCGCGGCGGCGTACGCCTGCGCGTCGCCGCGCTGGCTGGCCTCGTGCAGGGCGTCCATCGGCTCGGCCAGCATCACGAGCCCCTTGCCGAACTCGAGCGCGGTCTTCAGCGCACTGCGCAGTCCGGCTTCGTCGCGCGGATCGACCTTCAGGTCGGCCACCGGCAACTCGATGTCGTGCTCGACGAAGCGGTCGATGCGGGGAAACCGATCGGTGGGCAGGAAGACGCCGTCCACGCGCAGATGGGTGAAGCCCTTGGCCTTGGCCCACTTCGCGAGGTCGGTGTAGACCCCCTTGCGGCTGACCACGAGCGGCGCCAGAAGACCGACGTGGCGCCCCTTGTGGTCCTGCATGATCCTCGCGGCGATCGCATCGAACGACTGCGGTTCGATCGGCACCCGGCAGTCGGGACAGTACTGGGTGCCCAGCTTTACGTAGAGCAGCCGCAGGAAGTGGTAGATCTCGGTCAGCGTGGCGACGGTGCTCTTGCGCCCGCCGCGGCTGGTGCGCTGCTCGATCGCGACGGTGGGCGGAATCCCGAAGATCCCGTCGACGTCGGGGCGCGACGCGGGCTGCACGAACTGGCGCGCGTACGCGTTCAGCGACTCGAGGTAGCGGCGCTGTCCTTCGCCGAAGATCACGTCGAAGGCGAGCGTCGACTTGCCCGAGCCCGAGATGCCGGTGATCACCGTGAGCTTGTCGCGCGGAATCTCGACGTCGATGTTCTTCAGATTGTGCTCGCGCGCGTTGTGCACGAAGATCGCGTGGCGGCCGCGCTCGCGCAGCGCGCTCTGCAGCGGCCGCCCGGCGTCGTCGCCCGCCGAGGCCTTCTGCGCCGTCGCTGTCGCGCGCGTCGGCGCGGGCTCGGCGGCCGATAGGGCGGCGGTCCCGGC
>JAHEDO010000350.1 GCA_024641185.1 Burkholderiaceae bacterium
GCGCCGCGGGCAGGTGCGCTGCGGGGTGTGCCGCCACGTCTTTTCCGGTCTCGACACGTTGCGCTACGTGCAAACCGAAGGCCTGGGCGATCCGGCCGAACCGATCGCGATCCGCTCGGGCGGTTCGGCAAGCATCGATGCAGAGGCGCAGCCGCAGGCCGACCCCTTCATCGACATCGAGGCAATTGCTCCCGGAAACGCGTCCGATTCGGGCGATCGCGAAGTGGAGCCCACCCTCGAACCCGAGGCGCAGACCAACACGGCGTCGCGCACTGACGCACCTGGCTCCACCGGCGAAGAACGGACCGCGCACGCGCCCGATACCGGCCCCCTCGCCAGGCCCGCGACAGAGCCCTCCGCCGGGCCCGAGACAGAGCCAATCATCCATCGCGACACCGAGCCCTTTTCGGAGCGCGCCGCCGAGGCCTTTGCCGAGCGCGACACCGAGTCTCTTGCCGAGCGCGACACCGCATCCTTCGCCGAGCGCGACACCATCACCCTCGCCGAGCAAGATACCAAGCCGCTGCTCGAGCGTGATACGGGCATGGCGCTTTCTCCGGACGACCTCCAGCCCGCAGCCTCCTCGACTGCGGCGGCCGGCATCACGCCACCTGCAAGCGAGAGCGGTGACGCTTTCGACGCGCTCGCACGCGACCTCGCCACGCCGAGGTCACGACCAGAGCCCGAGCAGGCGCGAGCCGACGACGAGACCGACGCGGTTGATTTCTTTTCGACCAAAGACCGCACGCGCGGCTTCTCCACCCGGGCGACGCTACTCTGGGCGCTGATCTCGATCCTGCTCGCAGCGCTGCTCGCGGCACAGGCTGCGATCGGAACGCGCGACTGGCTCGCGTCGCGCTACCCGGCCATGCGCGCTGCGATCGCAGCAGCCATCGCGCCGCTGGGCCTTGAGATCGCCGCGCCGCGCGCGCTCGATGCACTCACGATCGAGGGTTTCGAGTTGCAGTCAACGTCGGTCGCGGGTCTTTACGCAATGAACGCGCTGCTGCGCAACGGTTCGGCGCACGAGGTGCGCTGGCCGGCCATGGAGCTCACGCTCACCGACCAGGCCGGCGCGGTGGTGGTCCGAAAGGTGCTGCTGCCGGCCGACTATCTTCCCGGCGCCTCGCTGCGTTCGACCGCCGATCCCGCGCGCGTGCGCACCGACAACGCCGGCGTGAATCCGGACCCGGCGTCGTCCGCCGGGATCAAGCCCGCCGCCGAGATCGCGCTGCGCACTGCGCTCTCGGCGAGCGACGTGGCGCCTACCGGCTACACCGTGAAACTCTTCTACCCATGACGCGACGAATATTGATCAGCGGTTCGGTTGCCTACGACACGATCATGGTGTTCGAGGGGCGCTTCGGCGAGCACATACTTCCCGAGCGCGTGCACATGCTCAACGTGTCTTTCCTCACGCCCAGGCTCAAGCGCGAGTTCGGCGGGTGCGCCGCGAACATTGCGTTCAACCTGCGCGGACTCGGCGGCGACCCGATCATCCTCGCCACGGTGGGCCAGGATGGCGATGCCTACCTCGAGCGCTTCGCCGCGCTGGGCATCGACACCACGCACGTGCTGCGCCTCGCCACCCACTACACCGCGCAGTGCTTCATCACCACCGACCTCGCCGACAACCAGATCACGGCATTTCATCCCGGCGCGATGTCCGAGGCGCACTGCGTGTCGGCGCTGGACGCCGCGCCAGCGGCGTTCGGAATCGTCGCGCCCAACGGCAAGGACGCCATGCTGCGCCACGCGCGCGAGCTGCGCGATGCCGGCGTGCCGTTCATGTTCGATCCGGGGCAAGGCCTGCCGATGTTCGACGGCGCCGAGTTACGCGATCTGATCGGTGCCGCCACAGCCGTGGCAGTCAACGACTACGAGTCGCAGCTGCTCGTGCAGCGCACCGGGTGGAGCGAAGCCGAGATCGCCGCGCGCGTGCCCACGTTGATCGTGACACTCGGAGGCGAAGGCTCGCAGCTCTGGGACAAGGGTCAGCGCACCCGGATCGCGGCGTGCCCGATCGCGAGCGCGATCGATCCTACCGGGTGCGGCGACGCGTACCGCGCCGGTTTGCTCTATGGCGTTGCCAACGGTTGGGATTGGGTCAAGTCCGCCCAGCTCGGGAGCGTGATGGGCGCGATCAAGATCGAAAGCCAGGGCGCGCAAAACCATGCGCTCGAGCGCGATTCGATCGCGCAACGCTTCGCCGACGCCTACGCGCATCGCCCCTGGTAGCGGGGT